>WRJP01000021.1 GCA_009778535.1 Propionibacteriaceae bacterium
TCGTCACCGATGTGCCCCCTAATTCTGTCGTCACTGGAATTCAGGCCACCACCAAACCTGGCGACATCATCGCCTAGCGATCTGCACAGGCACGGACTGTCAAAGCTCTACCATTAGCCCGTAATCGACCAGGAACGGGCAACCGGTTAACATCGCGTAACGCGGGAGTAAACTATGACTGCGTTCTGGTCAATTCCTCAATATCCCAAAGAAGTGTCGTGCAAGTCAGTGCTGGTGAAAACTCCCGCCCAAATGAGCGGGTTTCGATCTTTGCGTCACTGCACTATCGAAACTACCTGCTTTTCTTCTCCGGTGGCTTGCTATCAAATGTGGGAACTTGGATGGCGCGGATCGCCCAAGACTGGCTTGTCCTGACGATTCTCACCGAAAAATCAGCTACGGCGTTGGGCATAACTACGGCACTCCAGTTCTTGCCGATGTTGATTTTGGTTCCATGGACAGGCGCGGCCGCCGATCGATTCAACAAACGTAAACTTCTCATTGCGACTCAAGCCGTGATGATGGGAACCGGCTTGATATTAACAACCTTAGCTTGGACGAATGTCGCACAACTGTGGCAGGTGTACGTATTAGCTTTCCTTTCCGGAACTGCCGGTGCTTTCGATACCCCTGCCCGACAAGCATTTGCACCAGAAATGGTTCCCAGACAGCTAATAACGAACGCCGTGGGATTGAACACCACATCGTTCAATGCCGCTCGGCTTATCGGTCCGGCTGTGGCAGGAGTGAGTATCTATTGGTGGGGGGTCGCTCCGGCACTGTTGTTAAACGCGCTCAGTTTCATACCCGTGATAGTGGCGCTGCTGCTCATGGATGTTACGCAAATTACTTCGGTAACGCGGGCGGCGAGCAAAGGAGCGATCAGGGAGGGGATGCGTTATGTAAAGAACCGGCCTGACTTGATCATATTGATGTTCATAGCTTTCATGCTTGGGACTTTCGGCATGAATTTCCAAATCACAAACGCATTGATGGCGACCGTGACGTTCGGGGTTGACTCAGATGGTTTTGGGTATCTCAGTTCAATAATGGCAATTGGCTCACTAGCTGCTGGGCTGGTCGCCGCGAAACGCACCCGATCTCGACTGCGGCTAATTCTGGCAGCGATGGTAGCTTTTGGTGCGATAGTGACGGGGCTGACCTTTGCACCTTCATATATCTTCTACGCTGTACTGCTCGCGCCAGCAGGGTTTGCCGCATTGACTGTTATGACCGCCACAAATGCTTCGGTTCAGCTGTCAGTAGACCCAGCCATACGCGGTCGGGTGATGGCGCTCTACATGGCAGTTTTCATGGGCGGTACTCCAATCGGTTCTCCAATAATAGGCTGGGTGGGCGATGTGCTCGGCCCACGTTGGACTCTTGCTGTCGGTGCAATCGCAGCTTTCCTGACTGTAGCTGTCGTCGTCGGCTATGTAATCAAGCGAAACGGTTGGCCATTTGATCGCCATTCACATGATGAGCCAGCTGTAATAATCCATCCTGAGGATGCGCGCTGATCTTGGTACCTCAGTTCGTCTGCGGAGAATCGGTCAACAAAACCCGTGTTGAGTGGTAGGCATCTCGGCTGTAGTCTGAAGAATAGACGTGCTGATGGGAGTGACAATGCGCATAAAAAAGCGAGCGACAGCGTTAATTTTGCTACTAAGTGCCACAATACTAACGTTGACTGGCTGCATTAAAGTGCAAGCCGACTACAACATAAAATCCGACGATACCGTGGATTCAGTTATCGTGATGGCATATTCCGATCAGGCGCTGCAAGCACTCTCGGGACTAGCTGGTCGTTCGGTGGAAGATATTAAGTCTGAAATGGGGATGGATCGGCAGATTGACGAAATGCAACGGCAAGTAGGCGGTAATGCGAGAGTCGAGCCATATGCACAAGATGGATATACGGGCTACAAGCTGACCATTAAAGATCAACCGATAGCCGACATGGGGAAAATCTACGAAGGCCAGTTATCGCTGAAACGTGAAGGGGATCGGTTCATCTTGGAGGGAACATCTCCAGCAAGTGATCTCAACATGCCAATGGAGATACCAACTGATTTTCCCGGAATGGGGCCAGAGATGATCCCACAAATCGCGTATACCTTTACTTTCCCTGGCAAAGTCCTAAAGTCAACCGGCAAAATCGACGGCAACAAAGTGACCTATGACCTGGCGCTTGGCAAGCAAATCGACATACAAGTTGAGGCTGAGGCGGTTGATTCTGGTATGCCGATGATTTTGCTGATAGGTCTGGGCATTGGTGCTGTCGTTGTGATTGCCGCAGTGATCGTCATTTTTATGCAGCGGTCGAAGAAAAAGGGTCTTGTTCCTACTCCCGCATATCAAGGTGAATACCGGCAACCAGCAACTGGATACTCGCAACCGGCTGCGCAACCTGCCTCGTACCAGCCGCAAGCTCCCATGTCATACCCGCAGCAGGCTCCCGGAGCCTATCAACCTTCGGCTCCTAGTGCGTATCAAGTGCAGGCACCGAACCCTTACGCGCCGCCAACACCAGACTCGTACCAAGGGCAGCCTCCTAGCCCAGATCAGCAACAAGTCTCGGAGTCGTATCAGCCGCAGCCGCCAAATCCATACCAACCGCAGCAGCCCAATCCGTACCAACCACAGCCACCTAATCCGTACCAACCACCAACTCCAGGACAGTAGACTCTAGTTGGAAAAGAAGCCATCGCCCGAATAGGTGAAAGCTGACTGCGCCTAGCTTGGACGCCGAACCGGAAAATGCGCCTTCAAAAAAGGAGTTGACAATGAAGTTACGTGAGAATATCTACACTGTTGGTGTCACAGATGCCGAAATTCGCTCATTTCACGGATATGAAACCCCTATCGGAACGACTTATAACGCATTTCTGGTGGTCGACGAAAAGATCACACTGATCGATACCGTCAAGGGCGCTTTCGCCGAAGAGCTACTCGCCAATATCAAAGCTGTTATCGGCGACCGAGCGATTGACTACATCATTTGCAACCACGTTGAACCTGATCACAGTGGCGCGCTGCCACTTGTGGTGGGAGCATATCCTTCGGCTGTCGTTTACGGAACTGCCAACTGCGAAAAGGAATTGAAGGCGTACTATCCAGAACTCGCATTCGACTTCGTTCAGGTAAAAAACCAGGACAACCTAAATATCGGCGAAAAAACTTTCACATTTATCCCCATGCCCATGGTGCACTGGCCTGACAGCATGTCAACCTACCTAGACACCGACAAGATTCTTTTCTCAAACGACGCATTCGGCCAACATATTGGCACCGGCGAGGTGATGGACTGCGAACTCGAATCACAGTGGCTACTGGATCGCGCCGGAGATTACTACGCAAATATCATTCTCCCCTTCGCCACCCCGGTAAAACGACTGATGGCTGGAATTGGGGAACTCGCCGTCGATATGATCTGCCCTTCGCATGGCGTGATTCTTGCGGAATCTATCCCACAGGTGCTGGAAGCCTATGCACGTTGGTGCGAGAACGTGACGGATGAGAAAAAGGTCGTAATCGTATACGACACCATGTGGGGAACCACGCAAAAACTGGCACTACAACTCGGCGACGAATACAGCCAAAAGGGGTATGACGTCGAATGCATCAACCTTTCGGAAAAGCACCATTCCTACGCTATGGCCCAAATCTTGGAAGCTAAATATGTTTTTGTGGGTTCTCCGACGCTCAACAACCAGATGATGCCATCTGTGGCCGCATTTTTGTGTTATCTGCGGGGGCTCAAGCCAAAAGATCGCATCGGACGAGCCTTCGGTTCATATGGCTGGAGCGGCGAGTCTATCGGCGCTGTACAAGCTGGCTTGGAAGCCTGCGGCTTTGAGATGCTGGAGCCAGTGAAAGCGCAGTGGAACATCTAGGCTGAATAACCATCCGCTGATTGAGTACAAACCGTCCGGTGGTTGAGTGCAAACCGTAGGTTTGTGTATCGAAACCTTGTGTATCGAAACCTTGTGTATCGACATCAAGGGCAAAACCACCAGAGTTAACAAAGTAGTAGGGCAGCCTGTCGAACTGCGCCACACAGCGAAAGTGTGACGGTTTGTTTTTGGTTAATTCTGGAAGCCGACATAGTGGCGCAACTGCCGCGCCCACAAATACCGAAGCACCACCAGCAAGACGAAAGCAGCAATTACACACACGATAGGCATCCACCATGGCGACCAGCCGAAGAAGACTCGTGACGGAACCGTCGTTATCAAGACTATTGGTAAGGCTGTTGAGAACAAGGCATGAAGCCAAGGTGTATAAAGATCGGCTGGAACCCGGTTCAGATTGTGGATTGCGTTGACAATAACATCACCTTCAAATTTGAACAGGGTGATTGCAGGCAGAAATGAAAGAACGGCGATAGCCCAAAACATGACAGAAGCGGCGATCAGACACACAACGAATCCGATAATGTGCCAGACTCCGCCTGGGAAGGCGCCAGCTTGAATCGCGTATGCAGCTAGTCCGATTGCGATCAGGAATTTTGGCAAGTCCTGGACGCCCAGCTGCCCGAGCATGACTCGCAGCAGGGAGTCGCCAGGCAAGAGCAGCCGCCCGTCGAGTCTCCCGTTACGAATATCTGTGGCAAGTCCGTTCGTGTTTCGGACACAAAAAACCCAATTGACTGCGTCCATCCAGTACCAGATGGCCTGCAAGAACAAGAGACGGGCTTGAGTCCAGCCAGCTCCTTCGCCGAGATAGTAACCAGCCACCAACACCGGTGCAATGGCGAAAATAACCCAGAACATCGAAACTAACGTGCCGATTACTAAGTCGCCACGGAATGCTGTGGCAGATTTCAGATCAAGAATCCACCCAGCCCGAACCGTGCGGAAAGTGTGGAAAAGACCACCTACCCTGATTTGAATAGCAGGATCGTCATTGGGATGACGCGTTGTTACGATCATGCTCATATCCCGATTGCTTCAAAACGACGCATCGCTCTTGGCCAAGCCCAACGCAACAAGGCGGCTAGCCCTGCGATCCATACCCCGAGAGATACTGGCATCCACCAGCTCGGCGTTACCACCCCGCTAAGCAACTCACCCATACCGCCTACAGCCAGCCATAGCGGTGAAAGACGCATCACCCAGCCAAGCCAGCCAGGCATGAAAACAGACGGGGCAACCAGACCGCTGAGAACCCACCAGAAACCGAAAAAAAGTCCCAGAATCCCTTCCGACTTCCCAATCCACAACGCCGTTAACGCATACAGATAGCAAAATAAGACGCTCGCTATCCAGCCGAAAAAGCCCAATAGAACCGCAATTAACGCGGTGAAAACAGAAATTTGGAAATCCGCATCCAGCGCCCACGTAAGCAATCCAAGTGCGACCGTTAAAGGAGCACACCTAATCAGTGCCTGCATTAGGGGAGCAGGCAGAATAGCCAGCAGTGACGGGAAAGGCATGAGCATCAAACCCGAAAGCTCACCTGTGTAGACGCGAGAGGCGAACCCAAAAATGATTTCACCTCCCAAGAAAAGATTCGTCGTAAGAAGAATGACGAGGTAATAGGCGCTCGTTTGATTGGCACTCATGATGCCCGAACCGTCCGCAGCTAAGTTCCACAAAGCCATGAAAGCCAATGGCACAACCCAACCGAACAAACCAATCATCAACTTGGCGCGATACATGAATGCGGCTCGGCTTTCCAAACGAAGCCAGGCCACGAGACTAGCTGCTCGGGTCATGCTTGATCTCTTCTGTGCGAGCATAAAGATCACGAAGAGCAGCTTCCAGCGGCGGGTCCGCCAGCGTCAGCCCCCTCACGCCTGGCAGGGCACTTAGTTGGGCTAGAATCGCGGGTGCTTCACGTTTTGGCACTTCTATGTTGATCTCCCCCGGAAGGTCACAAGCGATCAGACTCGCCCAGGGTGCAGCAGTGAGATCGATGTCATCTCCATACAATGACAGCACCTGACGGTCGCTTTTCAGACTCCGCAAATCTTGCAGCGATCCGTTAAAGACCAATCGCCCCGCAGCTAGGACGGCAACTCGATCAGCTAATGCTTCAATATCTTGCAAGTAGTGGGATGTAAGCAGAACAGTCGCTTCATGTTCGTTCACGTAGTTGCGTACGAAAGCTCGGATTGCGTTCTGCGCTTCAAAATCTAACCCAATTGTTGGCTCGTCTAACAGCACTAGGCGCGGACGGTGCAGTAGTGCAGCCGCCAGTTCACATCGCATCCGCTGGCCAAGGCTCAACTGGCGCACAGGTGTGTCAGCGAAACTGGCCAGGTCAAGCAGGTCAACGAGTTCGTCGCGGGAGGAAGCGTACGCCGCCAATTCTAGCCCGTAGACGACTCTCCGTAATTCGAAGGAGTCGAGTACGCAAACATCTTGGTGGAGTTGGCTGCGTTGTCCCATAACGAAGGCAATCTGTCGCAAGAAATTGACTGAACGCTCATGTGGGATGAAACCAAGAACATCAATCTCACCCTTGGAAGGAGTCAAAAGTCCGGAAACACATTTCAACGTTGTTGTCTTTCCCGAACCATTTGCGCCAAGAATGCCGAGAATCTCGCCAGTATTGGCAGTCAAGTTGATGTCTTGAATTGCGGCTATCGACTTGTACCTGCGATGCACGAAATTCTTAACAGTGGCCACGAATCCAGTAGTCCGCTCTACGACATGGAAGGTACGCGTCACACCCTCAAGGTGAACCACTTGGTTTGCTGATATCAAGGTGATCCTTCCTCAATCCCGGGCAATTAGGAAGAGTACCACTTCAGCGACGAGAACCTTCACCCACGCTGGTTGAGTGCAAGTTGCAGACTTGTGTATCGAAACCGAGGGTTCAGACCTCTGCTGTCACTCGTGGGTTTCGATATGGCCTTCGGCCTACTCTACCGACGAGAACACTCCAACTCCCGCTGGTTGAGTGCAAGTCGCAGACTTGTGTGTCGATCCTGCAACTAAGCCTGCGTTGCGCCGAGCGCTAGTTCAAGATGGAGATGAAGCCCCACTTGTCGCCGATGCGTACAGCGGCAAAACCTTCCTGGGACGGAAGTGTCTCCTCATATTGGAAGGGAACTACTTGGGTTCCTTCAGCATTGACAAAGCCCCACTTGCCGTCTTTCTCAAGTCGAACCTGAGCTACTCCCTCGTAGAAAGAGCGAGCTTGTTCGAATTGGAAGTCAATCACCTCTGCTCCGGTGGTGTCTATGAAACCCCATTTATCTCCAAGTTTTACACTGGCCAGGTTTTGGCTGCCGAACTCTCCTGCCACATCGTATTTGGGTGGGATAACTTCGATTCCGGTTGCGTCGATGTACCCGTACTTTTCGTCAAGTTTTACCCAGGCCAAATCTTCCCAGAACATGGACTGCACATCTTGGTATTTAAACGGCACTACTTCGGCGCCAGTCGGGTCGATATAACCGGCCTTGCCGCCTTGTTTGGCTTTCGCCAAGGTGTGTGTGGCGGCGAAATGTGAGGCATCGTCATAAGCTATCGGGATAACTTCGGTTCCAGTGGAGTCAATGAAACCATATTTATCGTTGAGTTTGACCAGCGCTAGGCGGGCAGAAGACAAAAAGCTGTACGCTCTGTCGTATTTGAAGGGCACCACCTCGGCACCAGTGGTGTCAATGTAGCCCCATTTTCCGTCTCTGGCGGCAGCTGCTAAACCGTCAGAAAACGAACCTATCCCATCTTTGTCAAAGCTGAAGGGCACAACTTCTTTACCGGAAAAATCAATACAACCTGATTTACCACCCTTTTCAGCTCGAAACAATTTTTCTGAGACGGGGGCATTTGAGATGTAATCATATTCGAGGGGTACAATCTGTTTGCCTCCAGAATCGAGCACCCCATTTTTACCATCACGCCTCACAATTATCATGCCTTCCACGGTGGGCGCCACATAGTCGTATTCAATCGGAAGAACCACGGTGCCAACTTTGTCAATCAACCCCCATTTGTCGCCGAGTTTCACCGCAACACGACCATTACGGAACAGAGAAACATCGTCGTATTGCGGCGGAATGGCCTCAGCGTAACCGGTGACTAAAGCGGGCGGTGCTGAGGGTACAGGGTCAGGCGGTGCTGAGGGTAAGGCGCCAGGCGGGTCAGTGGGGTTAGATGAGCAACTAGTCAGGCCGAACAGGATTAGCCCTGCAATAAGCAGTCCAGCAAGTACTTTACTTTTGATAGCTTTCATAGTGGTTGCTTCTTCCTGGGGCGAGTGGAGTTTTGTGATGTGTTGACCTGAACCGCTTGGAACTGGTGTTCATGGTTGGTTAGTAATTGTGACACAAAAACTCAAGAATGGAACCATGCCGGGTGAAATACGCCAACGAACCACAGGAGAGTCAGTCTAGGCGGATGGTTTCACCAAGTTTGGGGACGACTGCTGGTATGTCAAGAGCGCCGGTGACACGTTCGGCAAAAATTGCTGAAACCTCAGCGCTGCCATGTACCGCAAACACGGTCTGGGGACGGGGGTTCAGTTCAGACAACCAATCGAGCAGATCGGTACAGTCAGCGTGGACAGAGAACTCGTCATCTTGGAGAATCTCGGCACGTACGGGCACATAGCGTCCATGTATCTTTAACTGTTTTGCACCCTCAACCAGCGAACGCCCGCGCGTCCCTTCTGATTGGTAACCCACCAGCACGACTGAGTGTTTGTGCTGCGGCAGCATGTGCTCCAAATGGTGTAACACACGTCCACCGGTGGCCATCCCAGATGAGGAGATGATGATGCACGGATGTTGCGGGTCGTTGAGTCGAATGGATTCCTCGGTGGTGCGCACTTCATGCAAGTTTGGCAGATCGATGAAATGTTTCAGATCGAGGTCAGGACGCAGTTCGTCTCTGAATTGCAGGTCACGATAGACCGCGAGCGCATCCAGAGCCATCGGCGAGTTCACAAAGATCGGAATTTCAGGAATACGCCCCGAGGTTTGTAGCTGCGTGAGGGTTTTCAGCAAGACCTCAGTACGATCCACAGCGAACGCTGGTATTAGCACCGAACCTCCGCGTTTGGCTGTTTTCCGAATCAACTCGGTCAGCTCAACATGACCAACTCCGGCTGGTTTGGGATGCTCAGTGTCGCCGTAGGTGGTTTCAATAAGAACCGTAGCGGCACTTCGTCCAATGTCACGGGCGCGTAAAACCGGATGGTCATGGCGTCCCAAATCGCCAGAAAACAAAACCTCCGTCGTCCCTACACGTAAATGAATGCTGGCTGCGCCCAAAATATGCCCAGCTCTGGTAAAGCGGGCGACGATCTCGTCGGCCAAGTCAAGGTCTGTATCGTATGTCACCGGACGAAACAGCGGCAGTGCCTTTTCTACGTCTGCGGTAGTGAACAGCGGTAAGGGGGCATCATGCTTGGAGTAGCCATACTGAGCGGCATGTTCTGCGTCGCGTTCATTGAGGTAGGCCGAGTCCCGCAGCACGATCTCGGCCAGTCGGATGGTCGCTGGGGTCGCCCAAACCCGTCCGGTGAAGCCATGTTTTACCAAAGCGGGAAGGTATCCCACATGATCGGTGTGGGCATGGGTGATGAGGACGTCGCTAATCTCAGCCGGTGGAAACGGAAACTCCTCCCAGTTCATTATGCGAAGTTCTTTCTCGCCCTGAAATTGGCCAGCGTCCACCAGGATGCGCCTAGCGTCGGTACTAACCAGATACTTAGAACCGGTGACCGTCCTGACACCACCTAGGAACGTTAATGTGACCCGAGCCATGCCACCACTGTTTCACATCTGAGCTTGCGATGGTTGGATTTTTTCCCTTGAGTCACACTCTCTCACCGGTTGCAGTCCTCGCTGTTGAGTGCTGCTGAATGCAACTCATAGAGCAAAATCGGCAACGCAGACTGAGCGCCAACTTTACAAATATCGCTACTGGTCGCTACTGACTATTACAACATCGCCTCTCAAAACAAGCTGAAAACCTACAAAAGAACTCATTTTTCATCCGTAACAGCGTATGGGCAGCAAAAGGATTTTGTTTCGAGCGTAAATACAACAAACGAAATGAGTCCAAAGATCATGCAATCTTTAAAAACAACCTGCTATGAGTCGACCAGCGCCGACAGGGCTGCCCCAGCTGGTGAAAGCCACCAACGAAGAGTTGGTTCTGGTAAAAAACGGCTGAGTGCAGCAATTCAAGCGATGCTCTTTCTTGCCATCACATTGAGTCTTCTAGGGTCAGCAACTCCCACAGCAGCCGCTTTGCAGCCTGCGAGATTGGATGCGCTTGCCTTGGGCATGGCGCCAGCCGCGTTGCCGCAAAAAGCCACAGCGCCAAAAGCCGTACCGCGTGCAAAAGTCGGAAAACCATATACCAAAGTCAGTGTCACCGGCGGCACCGCTGCGCAGCGTTCCAAGATTAAAGGCTGGCTAAAAAAATGGGGCAAGTACACAAACATCCGCTCAATCACGATTTCGACAAGTCTGTCGAACTGGGGATTGACCGATATGTACCCGGATGGCTCTGCCGTCATCAGACTTCGCAAATCGTTAGGAACCGGTAACAAGTTCAGGTACACCTTCCTCCACGAACTGGCACATGCCCAAGCGATCTACGTCTACAACGGCGAGTACACAGCTGCCAATAATGCACTGCAAAAACAGTTTGGGGCTATCAAGCGCAACTCGTTCTGGAAAGGTTTTGAAGCTGCCGCCGACTGCGGCGCGAACTACATGTCCGGTTCAAAGCAATACCTGTATTACAAGACCGCAGGTTGCACCAGCGCCCAGAAGTCACGGGCAAAGCAGATTGCATCTGGTTATCGGGTCTAGTAAGGCCGACGAGAACTAAAAATGAAGGTGATCCACTTGCCGACAAAAGCAGCTAAAAGGCACTCGGCTTGAAGCCGCAGGCTAGGCTAGCTCTCATGTGGTCAAAACGCGACGAGGTAAATTACGCGCTGCAAAGACGAAACACGCTCCAGTCTTTGCAGCGTCCTCAGCGCATATTTGCCGATTCATGTGACGCCGACCCAATGCTGCTGCGATCAGCGCACCACCACGGTGAAGAATCGAAAGTGCCTTGCCCGATCTGCAATAATGAACGACTGCTGAACCTGAACTACGTTTTCGGCGATCAGTTAGGTCAGTACTCGGGAAGGATCAAGACCACTGCTGAGCTGAGCGAAATGCAAAGTGAGTATGGTGAATTTAAAGTGTTTGTCGTGGAGGTCTGTGTCGAGTGCGGGTGGAATCATTTGATTAACTCCTACCTCTTGGGTGATGGGGTTAAGCGACGCCCTCCCCGCAGGCAACCAACAGTTGAGGATATTTATGGCTAAGCCAAACCACAGCGCCGCTACAAACAAACCAAAAGCGGGCACGCGTAAGCCCGCGCAGCGCCGCCGGAAAAAGCGTCCGGTTTGGGTGCGGATTCTGCAATGGGTTGGAATCACGATAGCTGTCTTGGGCGCTGCCGGATTCGTAGCGGTCGCTTTTCTATACGCTTCAACTCCGATACCTGACCCGAACTCTGATTTCCAAACGAACACCAGCTTCGTCTACTACAACAACGGCACCACTGCGTTGGGAGACTACCAAATTCATAATCGGCAAACGATACCGTTCGACGAAATGAATCCTTACGCCGTGAATGCCGTCATTGCGCAAGAAAACCGGTCATTTTGGACAGATCCTGGTTTTTCGGTTCCGAGCATGATTCGGGCGGGATTTTCTGCGATACGAGGCAACGATGTCACCGGAGCTTCAACAATCACACAGCAGTACATCAAAGTAATGTATCTGACGCAGGAGAAAACCCTCGACCGCAAACTTCAAGAGATTCTGCTCGCTGCAAAGATGGGACAATATCTCCCCAAAGAACGAATCATTGAAGGCTATCTGAACACCGTTTATTTCGGCAGAGGCGCCTACGGTTTAGAAGCAGCCTCACGGGCTTTCGTCTTTAACGAAAAAGGTGGCTCGATACCGCAAAGAGATCTGACCCTTGCCGAATCCGTGGCGCTTACCTGCTTGATAAACAATCCTTCGCTGCTAGACCCTGCTAAGGGTGAAAAACATGCTGCGGATTTATTAGAACGCTACCAATACGCACTAAACGGTCTGGTTGAGATGAACAACGCAGGTCAGCTCGTCGGCGGACTTACCTTCACCGAGGCTGACAAGGCACTGATTTACGACCAGTTGCCAGCTACGATCTTGGTACCGCCCAAAGCAAGTTCCAAACTTGGCGGACCTAAAGGATTTTTGCTGCACATGGTGGAGCAGGAATTGGCAGCCGCCGGATTTACCGAAGAAAAAATCAGAGGCGGAGGCTTGCGCATCACCACCACCTTTGACAAAAAGGCTCAGGATGCTGCCGTGAAAGCGGTGCAGAAACAAACCTTGGATATGGCAGGCGGCAAAGCCAAACAGGCAAAGCAGTTACACGGAGCGCTCGCGTCTATCGACAATGAGACAGGTGAAGTTTTGGCGTTGTACGGCGGCCCTGACTTTGTAGAAAACTCACGTAACTGGGCGACAACTACTCGTCCCACTGGTTCGACCTTCAAGCCCTACGCGCTAACAGCCGCCCTGCGTAACGGAATAACCCTGCAAGACCGATTCAATGGGAATCCTTTCACTCCGCCTGGAGGAAAGACCCCCGTTCGTAACGCGGGAGGCTCCCGTTATGGGAACATAACACTGGAGGCTGCCACCACCCGTTCGGTGAATACGGCATATGTCGATTTGGTGCTACACATTCCAGACGGTCCGGCGCAGGTGCTGAGAGCAGCCAACGACGCTGGAGTTCCAACTGGACCGGGTTGGGCCGAAAACTCCAACGTCGCTTTGGGCAACGGTGAGATAAGTCCGCTATTTCAGGCTGCGGGTTATTCAACGTTCGCAAACAATGGCATCAGCCGCACTCCGCATGTCGTCAAACAAGTCCAAGATGCTAGTGGAAACGTCATTTATTCAGCCGAAACCAAAGGCGTGCGGACGATAGAAAACGATGTTGCCACAGACGTCACCTATGCGCTGTCTAAGGTGGCCAGCGATGGCACCGGACGCCGCGCTACCCAGTTGGGTTATCCAGTTGCGGGTAAAACCGGCACCTCCTACAACTCGACGCTGTCCGCAACGCAGGCTATCTGGTTTGTGGGCTACACCAAACAGATCACCACTGCCGTGATGTTTGTGAAAGGAGATTCCGGGATTGAAGATTTAGGGAATCAATTCGGCTCCAGCTATCCAGCGCTGACTTGGTTGCAGTACATGGAAACCGCGATGAAAGATAAGGAAAAGATCGCATTCAACCCGCCCACCCGCCGCACATCAACAATGGCTCCTACACCTACACCCACGCCAGAACCCAGCGAGACTCCGACCGAAACTGGAGAACCTGAGCCCAGTGAAACTCCTGAACCTAGTCCGGTTCCAACGCAAACCCCCGACCCGACACCTGAACCCAGTCCCACTCCTACGCCGACTGTTTCTGAAACACCTGACGCCGGTGGCTAAGATGCTGTCGTGAAGACAACTGGCGAATTCTTGCGTGCGAACCATTCTGGCGCAACGCAAGTGCTGCGAGACTGGTGCAAGAAAGTGGGCAAATACCCGCCGTTAGCGCTTGCCATGTTGGGCTTGTCGATCTCGTGGGTGATCTTGATGTTGCGGCAAGTCCCCTGCATGCAAGGCGGTAACAGCTTTGACAATAGCTGTTATTCAGACATTCCCGTGCTGTATCACTGGCGTGGAATGCGCGATGGTCTGATTCCTATCATTGAAGCCGAATTGGAATATCCAGTGGGGTCGGCGCTGCTCATGGAGGCCGCTCGCAGACTTATTCCGCTATTTGCCAGCTATGACGATGCCAGCGCCGCGGCCGCAGCGTATTTCGGAATTAATGCTGTCATCCTTTTCGCGCTGATGGGAGTCACAGTTTGGGCAATGACTCGCATGGCACGTCCTGGAGACGCGTTACTGGTCGCCTTGAGTCCGGCTGTGATGACCACAGGACTGATCAACTGGGACGCGGGAGCGGTAGTCCTGAGTGTGTTAGCGCTGCTGGCCTGGTCGAGGAAGAAGCCAATCCTGACGGGGGTGTTGCTTGGCTTGGGGGTCGCCGTAAAACTATATCCGCTGTTTTTTCTGGGGCCCTTGGCGGTGCTGTGTTTGCGAACCGGCAGGATGCGAGCGTTTTTGGCTACTTTCGGGACAGGTGTCCTAACTTGGGTAGCGATTAACCTGCCGTATTACTTGGCCAACCCGCAGAACTGGTTCTATTTTTGGACGTTCAATTATGACGAACGTGGCCCTGACCTTGGTTCCTTCTGGCTTGTCTTGAGTCAGCTTGGTCAGGAGCCGACGAATCTTTCGCGAGCAGAAATAGTTCTGATGTTGCTGGGCTGCATCGTGATTGCGTTATTGCTGCTCTTTGCTTCCAAGCGGCCTCGGCTAGTGCAAGGCTGTTTTCTGGTATTAACCTGGTTCTTGATCATCAACAAGGTCTATTCGCCTCAATACGTGCTGTGGCTGCTGCCGCTGTTGGTTTTAGCTAATCCTCGAAAACTCTCCTGGGTGATTTTCTCAATTGCGGAGACCGGCTATTTTTTCGCGGTTTGGGCATATTTGGCGGCAGCCAGAGATGGCGGTGAATATCGCTTCTATTGGGTGGCGATTGCCGTACGAGTACTCGTGCAGCTATGGCTATGTGCCCAAGTTGTGGCAGACATCATTATTCCGGAACGCGACCCGATGGGTCAGGCGTTAAGGGAAATAGACGAAGGTCTGTTCAGTGACATGTCCGATGTGGGGTGGTTGGCTAAAGTTCGGGAAAAATCAGTACGGATGTTGAGTAGCTCCCGTGAAAACTGATCACAGGTTGATCTGGAGAACTTGGTTCCTCACTCGATCCCTGATGGCGGTGGTAGCTATTTCGGTGATCATCAATGGCAACAAGAAGCTCGGGGATGTGTTGGCCAACTGGGATGTGCAGCACTTTTTAGCAATCGCCGAAAAAGGTTACGTCGAAACTAACGATGTGGCTTTCTTTCCTCTTTGGCCGCTGCTGCTGAAGCTGATACCGCTTTCTGGGATGCCAGTCATCGCCACAGCATCACTATTAGCGGCAGGTTTCTCACTTCTGGCAGTTTTCGCGCTTTATCGACTCGGCGGTCGGGGTGCGGCGATAGCTTGGTTGCTTGCCCCAACGGCAGTTTTCACAGTTGTCCCCTACACTGAATCGCTCTTTTGCGCGGCTGCATTCTGGGCTTGGGAGCGAGCTGGCAAGCAGCGCTGGGGGCAGGCTGCGGTGCTGGCAGCCATAGCATCTGGGGTGCGAATCTCGGGATTATTTCTCATCGGCGCATTGGCGATTTACGCACTTACTCAACAGTTACAAGACCCAGCTAGTCCAGGTCAGGTCGAGAAGTTAATCGCTCGGGGGAAACGATTGCTTTGGTTGCTGCTACCGCTGGCAGTGCTAGCAGGTTTTGCTGTCTATTTGTTTTGGCTGCGAGGCTCGTGGACTAGCTGGTATGAAGCGCAGGCCGCCGGATGGAACCGGGGTTTCACTTGGCCTTGGGAAACGTTTCAACATACTTTGGCGGCGGCGAGTCCGGATTATGCTCCAGGACATCCCGAGTGGCACTGGATGTTCAAAACCGAAATCATCTCCTGGTTGGTGGGGCTGATCGTAACTGGCGTGTGCCTGTTCCGGCGCAACTGGGCAGAAGCTGGTTGGGTCGGTGTCCAAGTGGCAGCCTTCTCTACTTCGCATTGGCTAATCTCGGTGAGCCGAGCTACCTTGCTCTGGTTTCCACTGTGGACTCAACTTGGAAAACTTGGTGAAACCCGTTCCGCATCGCTGCGCTATGCGCTGCTGGGTTTAGCGGTAGTCATGCTGATCGTGCAGCAACTCTGGGCTTGGTTCTTCTTTACCGGCGCTTGGGCAAGCTAGCCCTCACCGCCGGTAACGGTACGAGCTACTACACTCACCCGAAGGTTTATCGACAACGCTCCCGAACCGACGGGCGGGAAGTGCTCAATGCAGCCCATGACGCTCCGAGTGCGTTACGCTGAAAAGGTGAGGCGGAAAGAGCGGCAGCATGGTCTGGGAAAGGCTTGGGCTATTTATGGAGTCGGCTTGGCTGCGATATTGGTAGTTGCCGGAATATGGGTGCATTCGATGACGACTCCCACCTTGTTAACAGGCTCACCTACAACCACAGCATTCCCATGGACTCCAACAAACTTACCGGTTCCAACTCAGCCGCAGAGTCAAGAAAACCCATCAACGGGTGCGAGCGCTTCTCCTAACTCAGCCGACCCTTCTCCAACTCCAACCCAATCTTCCCCCGCTGCTACCCCAACTCGGCAAGCCACTCCAACCACACCCGCCGCTCCCGAATTCACATATTCAGACCTAGCCCTAGACTCGGTAAGTGCGTCAGGAAAGCTACATCGCTTCATCGTAGAGATAGAACGGGGAGTTGAGCTTGATCCTAACGACACAGCAAGAGAAGTTTTTGACGTCCTAAACGACCCAAGAAGTTGGGCAGGTTCGGGAAAAATCCGATTCTCCGCAGCAAATAAGACCAGCAAAGCAGACTACATCGTCTCCATCCTCACCGCTGCTGCCGCTGAAAACCACTGTGGAACCAGCCCGCTCTGCAAACACGATAACCGCTTGGTAATCTCGCAAACGCTCTGGAGAACTCATCCCAACTCCTTTGAGAATCCCCAAGTTTTCCACGCATATTTGATAAACCACAGTTTCGGGTACGTCCAGGACAAAACCATCAAGAAGTGTTCTAGCAAAGGAAAACTGGCCGATGTAATGCAAGCCCAGTGGAGTGATTTAGCAGGCTGCAAAGCCAACGCTTGGGTCTACAACTGATCAGAGTTTCACCCGGCTTGGCTCATTTTAGTGTGTAGGCGTTGTTGGGAGCGGATAGCTGTGCGCATTCAGTCCTTCATTTTGGGTAGTTTCATATTTTCTTCTTGTTTCACTAACGATTGTTATGGATTCCGCAACTAGCGTGCGGAATGACAAGAAGGGGAAGCCAAGGCTCGCAATGACAAGAAATGGGGTTATCGGCCTCCTGCGCGTTTCCCTAATTCGTCATCCTGCGGCGTCATGCTGCGCGCAGTCGCAGTACCGCAGGATCCAGTACACGAAGGGATTCACCACACCCCTTGGGGCAGTACATCTCAAAACACTCATCCGACATGAAACATTAGTGCGCAAAATATCTCGTTTTGTAAAGGCAAAATACCTAGCCAAAGCTATATTCATCACACCAACCAACAAAACGTGACCCAAGTCACGACTCGTACAAGTAGATACGCACAC
>WRJP01000022.1 GCA_009778535.1 Propionibacteriaceae bacterium
TGGACATCCGCGACTATTTCAACTCTATCGACATCGAAACCCTGCTACCCATCTTGCACCAGACCATCAGTGACGACCCGCCGCTGTTTTCATTCTTGAAAAAGCTGCTAACCGCTGATGCCGCCTGGTTCAATGGAGAAGTCGTCACGTTGAAGCGTGGCGTAATGGCTGGCATCCCGCTCGCGGGTTTTTTGGCCAATCTGTATTTAGGCGAGCTAGATCGATATTTTGTTAATAACGGCTGCCCCTACGCACGTTATTCTGACGATATCGTAGTGTTTGCTGACACTGAGTCTGAGTTGGTGCAACACCGCCTGTTCATCCATGAATGGCTCAAGCTGCATGGTCTAGCGGTCAATACGCGCAAGGAGTTCATAACACCTCCCGGACAGACGTGGGAATTCCTGGGAATCGCCTTCTGCGAAGGAGAAATCCAGATTTCAAAAACCACCGAACTCAAACTCAAAGCTAAAATCCGGCGCAAAGCCCGAGCACTGCGACGCTGGATGCTACGCAGCCAAGCCCAACCCGACCAGGCGGTGGGGGTAATGATTCGGGTATTTAACCGTAAGCTTTTTCTGGCCTCGGGCAATAAAGAACTCAACTGGTCGAGGTGGTTCTTCCCCTTGCTAACATCCGACGAAACACTGCGAACTATTGACTCTTACCTCCAGCAGTATTTGCGTTGGATACCCTCCGGACGGCACAGTCGCAGCAACTACCGAACCGATTACGACACGTTAAAGCGTCTGGGATACCGCACTCTCGTAAACGAATTCCACCGCTACCGAAAGCTGCGCGCCGAGTGAACGAAAGACCAAAACTGGCAGAAATTCACCAAGATTAGACGACTCTTTGCATCCACGAGTGAGTGTCTTCGACATGCCCGAATTGGATTCCCACCAGGCGTTCCCTGATAGCCATCGTGACAGCGCCCAGGGGCTGTGCTAACTGGTACTGCGCCTGCTTAGTCTTGAAAGCATTCACTGGAGTGATCACTGCGGCAGTACCGCAGGAGAACGCCTCTGTGATCGAACCGTCTTGGACGAAGCTGTACAAGTCGTCAGGAGTGATTCGACATTCTGCGGTCGGGATGCCCAAATCTGCGGCCACCTGAATGATTGATCTGCGGGTGATGCCGTCCAAGATCGTTCCGGTGAGGGCAGGAGTGAGCAGCTTGCCATCTTTGAGGACGAACAAATTCATGCCGCCGAATTCCTCAACGCGATCTTTGTTCGATGCCTCAATGAATAACACCTGAGCACAGTCCTGCTCGTAACCTTCATATTGTGCAATCAGTGATGCAGCGTAGTTTCCGCCGCATTTCGCACTGCCCGTACCGCCAATGCCAGCCCTGGCGTATTCATCAGTAATCCAGATGTCAACTGGCTTTACGCCGTCCTTCGAGAAGTACATTGCCGCTGGCGCTGCGATGACGCAGAAAGTACAGACCTTTGCCGCTCGCACTCCAAGATAGGCTTCGCTAGCAAACATTATTGGTCTGATATACAACGTCTGTTCACCTGCTCCTTGCGGCACCCAGCGCGAATCGGTTGCAACTAAGCGTTCTACTGCTGTCATGAAATCTGCTGTCGGGATTTGCGGCAGCATCATGCGCCGCGCAGATTGGTTGAACCGCTTGGCGTTTTCTTCGGGTCTAAACAACCAGATCGAATCGTCTGCCCAACGATAAGCCTTCATACCTTCGAATATTTCTTGGCCATAGTGCAGTACTGCTGCTGCTGGATGTAATTGGAATGGCGCGAAAGGCACAATTCCATCGTCAAACCAACCTTCGCCGTCTTTCCAAGTTGCCAGCGCCATATGGTCTGTATAGTAATCACAGAAACCAGGGTCTGCCAGGATGTTGGCCAGTTGCTCCTCGCTAGCTGGAGCAGTATTAGGGGTCAAACCGAATTGAAGTGCCATAGGTAAATAGTAGTGCCATCGGATTGGCTGGCGACACGCGTGTTTGCCATTCGACGGGCAGAAATGACGCAGCCGGTGATGCGTACTTTGGTTCAACATAAGATACGCCTTGGAAAATATACGGCACGCAGCGTAGTCTCACCTGCGTGAATCAAAATGACGTAATCACTATTTCAGTAATCGCTGGGGATGGAATCGGCCCGGAAGTTGTTTCCGAGGGGTTGAAGGTTCTCGAAGCGGGGATGGGCAACGCTAAGCTCAACATCGTACCGGTTGATTTGGGTGCCGACCGTTGGCTGCGTACTGGCGAAGTGCTCCCCGATGCCGAATTGCAGCAACTCGCCCAAAGCGACGCGATACTCCTAGGCGCGGTAGGAGCGGCACCAGGCTCAAAGCAAATCCCCAGTGGCTTGCTAGAACGCAATCTACTGCTGAAACTGCGCTTTACATTCGATCAATACATCAACCTACGTCCATCCAAACTGTATCCAGGTGCCAAGACGCCGCTGGCTGACTGGGTTGTGGCGCAAGGTCCGATAGATTTTGTGGTCATTCGTGAAGGTACCGAGGGACTGTACTGCGGCAATGGCGGAGCCGTCCGCGTGGATACCCCGCAAGAGATAGCCAACGAGGTTAGCGTCAACACTGCCTACGGTGTGGAGCGCGTCGTCGCTGATGCTTTCAGTCGCGCCTTGACCAGGGGCGGCAAGGTTACGTTAGTGCATAAGCACAACGTTTTGGTGAACGCTGGCGGGCTGTGGAATCGGATTTTCCAGCGTTATAGCCAGCAGCACCCAGAGGTAGAAACCGATTATCTACACATTGACGCGGCGACGATTGCCATGGTTCAAAATCCACAGCGTTTCGATGTGATCGTGACTGACAATCTTTTCGGGGACATCATCACTGACTTGGCCGGAGCGATCACTGGCGGCATCGGGTTGGCTGCGAGCGCAAATATCAACGCCGCTGGGGTTTTCCCCTCAATGTTTGAGCCGGTTCACGGCTCTGCCCCCGACATTGCAGGTCTTGGAATCGCCGATCCCACCGCGACGATTTTGTCCACCGCTCTCATGCTGCAACATTTGGGCTACACCGAAGCAGCTGCCCGCATTGAAGCAGCCGTTGATGCCGACATTTCCGAACGGGGCGACACCAAGCGCACCACCAGCGAAATTGGGGATGCCATCGCTTCGCGCCTGTAGCGCTCCCGGTTAGCTGAACACCCAACCCGGTGGTTGCCGCGAACCGAAGGTTCGTGTATCGAAACCCGGTGGTTGAGAGTAGATGTGCGTATTTGAGGACTATCGGGCAGCGAACAACCGTCGAGGTTCTTTGGTCACCCAACCAACAGCCCACCACAGCGCCTCAATAAGAGCTAGCGACACGACGCCAATTACCAGTCCATTGGTCAGAACGTCCGGGTGAGAAATGTCGATGCTGAAGAAGTGTTGCCCCAAAGGCAAACTAAAAATGAGCACGTAGGCACTGAAACAACCCACGATCATGACGATCTTCCACCAGACATATGGCCTGGAGTTGACCACCATGATCCAGATACCTCCCATCAGCAACGTAATCAATGCTGAGGTACTCGCCTGCACCCACTGTTGATGCGGAGCATCGTCAGCAGGCAACACCAGCAGATAGGAGATGAAAACTGTTACCGCAACTATCACTCCGGCAGGGATGCCGAAAGTAAGCACCCGCTTCAAAAAGTGCGGCCGGGCTCGCTCGACGCTGGGAGCCAAAGCCAGAATCGCTGCTGGCACTCCGATGGTGAACCATCCCACTAGCGTTATTTGAATGGGGACGAACGGAAAGGCGAAATGCCCAATGGCAACAAATAGTGCCAGCAGAATCGAATACATCGTCTTGCTCAAGAAGAAGTTAGCGACTCGTTCAATGTTTCCGATCACCCGACGGCCTTCAGCAACCACCGACGGCAGTGATGCGAAGGAGTCGTTCAACAAAACCACCTGCGCCACGGCACGTGTAGCTGCCGCCCCCGACCCCATAGCGACACCTAAATCGGATTCCTTTATCGCCAGCACGTCATTCACGCCGTCACCAGTCATGGCGACCTTGTGTCCTTTGGATTGCAGCGCAGTCACCATTTGACGTTTTTGCTGGGGTGTCACCCGTCCAAAAACACCCTTCTCGTCTACCACTGCCGCGAACGCAGCATCGTCAAGATTTTCCAGTTGGCGGGCATCGACCACAGCTCCAACGTCCATCCCCAGCGATTCCATGATCGCCCCCACAGATTTTGCGTTATCACCGGAGATGACTTTAACCGTCACGTCTTGGGCTCGGAAAAATGCCAAGGTGTCCTTCGCTTCTGGCCGGACATGTTGCTCCAATACAACTAATGCAAGCGCTGTGACGGTTCCAGGCGCTTGAGCAGCATCAACTAAATGCTCCCCTTGCCCGAGTAGGAGCACTCGCCGTCCCGTGGCACCAATCTCATCAGCGATTAGCGCAACCTGCGAACCGGGAGCAGCCAGCACATCAGGTGCTCCCAACACCAGGTTGTTCGCGCCCGAAACAAAGGAGATACCCGACCACTTCTTCGCGGAGGTGAATGGTGCCATTGCGGCCACCTCCCACCGCATTGCAGGAGAAGTTAACTCGTGAGAAATGGCACGCATCGAAGCATTTGGAGTTATGTCAGCAGCAGCAAATTGCGCCAAAGCCTCCCGGCAACTGGTTTCGTCCATGTCGCCGACCAGAACCAAGTCGGCAAAACGTAGCCCGTTTTCAGTCAAGGTGCCAGTTTTGTCTGCGCAAACCACATCCACTCTGGCAAGACCTTCAACTGCTGGCATTTCTTGAATGAGCACCTTTTGTCTACCCAGGCGAATAACCGCCGCAGCGAATGCCGCCGAAGTGAGGAAAACCAGACCTTCTGGCACCATCGGCACCAGTGCCCCAGACATGCGCAAAATGATCTGCTGCCAAGAGCCGCCCTGTAGCGATTGCACCACAATTGTCGCTATTCCGACCGGAATCATCAACCAGGTGATTATTTTCAAGATGACGTTGATGCCCGACTGTAATTCAGAGTGGGTCAGGGTGAATTTATTGGCTTGGGCAGTCAAACCGGTGGCATATGAATCGGTGCCGACCTTGGTCACAATGAACGCGCCAGCCCCACTGATGACATGACTGCCAGACATCAGTTCATCCCCAGCAGTTTTAACAACCGGATCGGATTCGCCAGTGAGCAGCGATTCGTCAACTTCCAGATATGACGCTTCTAGCACTTGGCCGTCTACAACTATTTGATCTCCAGGGGCTATTTCGATTATGTCGTCTAGCACAATCTGTTCCCGCGCAAGCTCTGCGACCTTGCCATCGCGTCGGACTGAGGAATGTCCCTCCCCTACCACAGCTAAGGAGTCCAGCGTCCGTTTTGCCCGTAACTCCTGAATGATGCCGATGCCCGAGTTCGCAATGATGAACAGCCCGAAAAACGAATTGATGAACGATCCGGTACTGATCACCATGACGAACAGCACTAGCAATAAAGCGTTAATGCGGGTGAAAACGTTCGCCTTGACAATATCCCAACTGGTGCGTCCCGAACGCGGCGGCAACGTGTTTACCTGCCCGGCGGCGACGCGCGCAGCGACTTCCGAATGAGTAAGACCAGGATTAGTCATCACTTGGCTAAGAATACCTGCCCTTCAAATCGCTGGCGCGAAATGTCGCCATAGCTGCCTCAACGTGCAGCGGTACCCTCGACATAATCATCGTCATGACCTTTAACCCAAGCCATCAACTTGCGCAGTTTCTTGCCGGTGGCCTCAATCGGATGTTGCTCAGCCTTCTCGCGCAGCGAGTGAAATTCAACTGCTCCATTGTCCTGATCGGCGATGAACCTTTCCGCAAAAGCCCCAGAGGTTATGGTATTCAAAGTCTGTTTCATCCTGGCTTTAACGCTCGCGTCGATGATCGCAGGGCCAGTCACGTAATCGCCATACTCAGCGGTGTCGGAGATGCTCCACCGCATCTTTGCGATGCCACCTTCGTACATCAGATCAACGATGAGTTTCAACTCGTGCAGACACTCAAAGTAAGCGACCTCGGGCTGATATCCGGCCTCAACCAGAGTTTCCCAGCCTGCCAGCACCAGCGACGACATACCACCGCACAGGACAGCCTGCTCTCCGAAAAGATCAGTTTCAGTCTCCTCGGTGAAAGTGGTTTTAATCCCACCGGCTCGTAGTCCGCCGATCGCTTTTGCATACGACAGCGTGAGCGGCCAGGCTTTACCGGATTCGTCTTTTTCAACAGCTACTACGACAGGCACTCCGCGGCCTTCTGCGTATTCGCGTCGTACTAGATGTCCGGGCCCTTTGGGGGCGACCATACAGACATCGACGCCATCAGGTGGGGCAATGTAGCCGAAACGAATGTTGAATCCGTGCGCGAAAAAGAGTGCGTCGCCAGGAACCAAACTCGGCTGGATTGCCTCGGCGTAGATTTTGCGCTGCGTCTGATCTGGAGCAAGAATCATGATTAAATCTGATTCTTCGGCTGCCTGAGCCACAGGGAGTACCCGCAGACCCTGATCTAACGCTGCCGCCCAACTCTTTGAGCCTTCACGCAAACCGACTCTGACGTCAACGCCGGAATCGCGCAGCGATAAAGCGTGAGCGTGGCCTTGGGAGCCATACCCGATTACTGCGACTTGCCGGTTTTGAATCACCGAAAGGTCGGCGTCATCGTCATAAAACATCTCTGCCATGAGGTTGTTTTCCTTTCATTTCTTTCACTTCTGGGTCGGTTCGGGTGCCCAAGAATCAGCTACAGCACTCCGCGACGATTAATCTTTGCACGATCAGCGAGGGATTTGGAGCCGCGACCAAGAGCGACCAAACCAGATTGTACTAGCTCACGCACTCCAAACGGATGCAGCATTTGCAGTAACGCGCTTAACTTCTGCGGAGAGCCAGTGGCTTCTATGGTCACCGAATCTATCTGCACATCGACCGTCCTACCGCGGAAAAGATTCACGATCTCAATGATCTGGCCGCGCGTAGCAGGGTCTGCTTTTACCTTTATCAGCATTAGCTCGCGTTGTACGGCGTGTTCATCTTCAAGTTCGATGACTTTTAAGACTTCGATCAGTTTGTTCAATTGTTTCACGATCTGTTCGAGCACCAACTCATTTTCGACTGACACCATGATGGTGATGCGGGACAGTTCCAAATCCTCGGTCACACCAACAGCCAGCGATTCAATGTTGTAACCGCGTCTGGCAAAAAGACCAGCGATACGAGCCAGTACGCCTGGCCGGTTCTGTACCAAAATGCTCAGCGTGTGCTTCTTCACTTCGCGCCTCCATTCCAATCTGGGGTCGAATCCAGCGCCACCATGAGGTCGTCGTTACTGGCACCGGCAGCAACCATTGGCCACACCATCGCGTCAGCGTCGACCACAAATTCCATTATTACAGATCGGTCGTTGATCGCCATCGCCTGTTTAATCACTTCATCTACTTCGCTTGGGGTCGTCGCCCGCAGCCCGACTGCACCCATTGCTTCGGCCAGCTTTGTAAAGTCTGGTACTGATGTTGAGTACAAATCCGTGTTGGAATACCGCTCGTTGAAGAAAAGCGACTGCCATTGTCTTACCATTCCCAAACTTTGGTTATTGATTACGGCGATCTTGATAGGTATCTGATTCAACGCGCAGGTGACTAATTCTTGATTTGTCATCTGAAAACACCCATCGCCGTCTATGCCCCACACTGCGGCATCCGGGCGGCCAACCTTCGCGCCCATCGTGGCAGGCACGCAGTATCCCATTGTTCCTGCTCCGCCAGAGGTGAAGAAATGTCCTGGTTTTTCATGCGGTAACAGGTGCGCCGACCACATTTGGTGCTGTCCTACTCCGGTGACATAGTAGGCATCAGAGCCAACCAGTTCGCCAATACGTTTGATCACAAACTCCGGGGAAAGCATTTCGTCGACGCAGGGGGCGTAATCCGGGCGATAACTATCGCGGAGATTGTCGAGGTAGTTTACCCAACTGCTGATGTCGGGCATGTCTTGTGACGTGAAGTGCTGATTCAAGGCAGCAAGAGTGTGGGAAAGATCGCCAACGATAGGAACGTCAGCATTGCGTTTCTTGGAGATTTCTGCTGGGTCAATGTCTGCATGAATCACTTTTGCGCCAGGTGCAAAGGTTTCCAAAAGGCCAGTGACCCGATCATCGAAACGGGTACCCAGCGCGATCAGCAAATCAGCTTTCTGTAATGCTCCGACTGCCGCAACCGTACCGTGCATTCCTGGCATGCCATAGTTCAACCGGTGCGAGCTTGGAATCGCTCCCAAGGCCATTAGCGTAGTTACGACCGGAATACCGGTGAGTGATACCAACTCGCCCAACTGTTGATATGCGTTTGATTTGCACACGCCACCGCCGACGTATAGCACGGGACGCTGGGAAGATTTGATCAGATTGGCGGCTTCACGAATCTGACGCAAATGTGGTTTTATCGTCGGGCGATACCCAGGAAGTATCACTTCATTTTCCCACTCGAATACTGCGGATGCCGCCAGTGCATCCTTGGCAATGTCGACCAAGACTGGCCCTGGGCGGCCGCTCTTTGCCAAAACGAACGCTTCTTGGATGGCTCGCGGTATGTCCTTTACGTCTGTTATCAGATAGCTGTGTTTTGTGATTGGGAAGGTGATACCCCGAATATCGGCCTCTTGGAATGCATCAGTGCCGATTGCTGTTCCGGCGACCTGGCCTGTGATTGCAACTAGCGGAACCGAATCCATGTATGCGTTGCCAATGGCCGTTACCAGATTCGTTGCGCCTGGGCCAGATGTCGCCATGCACACTCCAACTTTTCCGGTTGCATTTGCGTATCCCTCGGCAGCGTGTCCGGCTCCTTGCTCGTGGCGGCAGAGGATGTGACGAATCTTGGAATCATAGAGCGGGTCGTATGCCGGCAGAATCGCCCCGCCTGGTATCCCAAAGATTACTTCGACTCCGACGCGCTCCAACGATTCGATCAAAGCCTGCGCTCCGGTGAGCATTTGCTGTGACTGCTCCGATGTCATGAGTTCCATCCTTGTCTGACTCATCTTGTCTTGGTTCATTCTCGCAATAAAAAACCCCCGCTGCTAATGCAGGCGAGGGAGCGTGCCGAAAAGGTTTTGCCCTAAACGACACGCCTTGTTACTACGAGCGCGAATTTTTGCATAGACAAAGCGTTCCCCCTTGGCTCGAAAATGTCAATTCGCAGCCGAAATTCCATTAGAAGTCGATGCACTGATCGTAGACTGAGGGCGACCTGCCTGCTCTGTTTCTGTGCCGCGTCCTGCAACCCATAACAACCAACAAGGAGCCTCAACCTTTCCTTTCGACTTCTCCCATGGCAGCGTTTCCCAGCTTTTTCTCAGGCTTTTTTTAGGAAAGGATGGAAAAACGACTACAGCATGAAGGGGAAGACGTGCAACCAGTTGTCAGATTTACGTGTCGGGTTCTAGCTGGCGTTATCGCCGCGGGATTAGGGTTTGGACTGCTAGGCGCTCCTGCTGCAAATGCGGCGCAAGCAGCCGCCGAAAGCACCGTAAAGCCGGTGAATTCGACGATCACCATCGTCACCTCCGGTTGGGGTCATGGCATCGGCATGTCGCAATATGGAGCCTATGGTGCCGCAAAAGCCGGTTTGAGCTTCACCCAGATTCTCAACTTTTACTATCCAGGGACGACTCAAGCCAAACTTTCCGCCAGTGAAAAGATCGATGTGCTGATCTCAAAGGCAAACGACGAGAAACTGTATTTCTATCCAGCCAGCGGCGTGACAATCACTGATACCAGCGGGAAAAAGAAAGTGCTCCCGGTTGGCACCAAATACACGCTGTGGCGGATACACCGCTCAGGCACCCAACGCTTGCTTTACTACAAGAACGATTTGGGTAAATACGTCAAATACGATTCTGGATTGAGCGCCACTAAAGAATGGTTCGTTAGCAACACAAAGACCAACACCGTGAAGTTGTTGCTGCCTGGCAGCGTGAAACGTACCTATCGTGGCGAAATGACTTTGAGGTTTTCTGGTAACGGCGCTGTTGTCGTGAATCGGGTGTTGATGGAGGATTACCTGCGTTCTGTGGTTCCTGCCGAAATGCCAGCAAGTTGGAGTCTGGAAGCTGTTAAAGCTCAGGCTGTCGCCGCGCGTTCCTATGCCGCACGCTACAAGAAAAATCTGAACGGGAAAAAACCCTATGACATTTGTGACACAACTTCTTGTCAGGCATATACGGGGATTTCGGTCGAACATGCGAACACCGATAAGGCGATAAAGCAAACTGCTGGTGTCATCCTCAAATACAAAGACACTATTGCCTACACCATGTTTTCCTCGTCTAATGGCGGTTACACCGCAAAAGGCGATTATCCGTATCTGGTCGCCAAGGCTGACCCGTATGACGACAAGATGCTAAATCAATACAAACTGGTTACCCTGACCACTGCTGCAATCGAAAAGAAGTTCACCACAATCGGGAAATTCCAATCTATGACCTTCAAGCGCGACGG
Organism: Propionibacteriaceae bacterium; assembly: GCA_009778535.1. GTDB lineage: Bacteria > Actinomycetota > Actinomycetes > Propionibacteriales > Propionibacteriaceae > Propionicimonas. The sequence continues at coordinate 10,495 of WRJP01000022.1, forward strand.
ACTAGGCCCTTGGGGTGGACGCGTTACTGAAGTGAAACTGACCGGCGCTAAAGGCAGCAAGACGGTTTCGGGTAGCAGTTTCAAATCTGCCTTCGGTCTGCGCGAACGCTTAATGATCGCGTTGGGTGGCCTCAGCACAAATAGCGAAAACTATGCACGCTGGGCAAAAGACAAGAATGTCAACGGAACCATCGGAGTGCCCACCACTTCCGAAAAAGTGATCGGAGCCGGTTTGCATGCCCAATTCACAGGTGGTGATCTCTTTTGGACGAAGACGACTGGGAGCAAATTACTCAGCGGCGCAATCCTGCAAGCATATCTGGCTGAAAAGGGGCCGTCGGGCAAGCTCGGCTGGCCTACATCTGACGTTGGCACAATCAAGGTAGTCAAGGTTTCTGACATCAAGTCTGGGGTTGAAGCCTATTTTGAAAAGGGGCTTATTACCTGCCCATCAAAAACCGCAAAGCCGGCACAGTGTGTCGTCAGCTACGGCTGATTTGTTGGTAGACCTCATCAAGGTCGATGTCAGAATCCGGCGCGGCCATGGCCGCAAAACCACCGGTAGCGGCGAAACGCGGAATCAGATGTACGTGAAGATGGAATACTTCTTGCCCTGCGGCCGCACCGTTGTTGGATAGCAGGTTAATCCCGTCAGCGCCAAGGCGCCCGATCAACAGTTCAGCGGTGGCCTGGATCGCTGGCGCTATTTCAGCCAATGCCGCCTGATCTGAAACTACATCCGTGACGTGACGGCGTGGGATGACCAAGGTATGACCGCGATGCCAAGGGTTTATGTCAAGAAACGCAAGTGCAACGTCGTCAGCATATACCTGCTTTGCGGGAATCTCGCCAGCCACGATACGACAAAATAGACAAGTCATCCCAACATCCTAATGTGTCCTCATTCTGGGCGCTCGTAGGCCAAGTGGAGCACTGCAACTTCGCGGGCGAGGAGAGCACAAATACCCCAAAGTCAGCTTTGTGTTAGCTCTCAACTACTGCTATCAAATATGCAGATATTTGCGGCGGGTCTGATTCTAGCGCCCATCCGCCATACGTGATGTCTACGACGACCCCGTCTGGAATATCAGGCATTCCTATTTGCTCATTGTTTTGATTTAGCAAAATAGTGTAGAGACTGTCCCAAACAATTACTTCGCCAAGTTCACCGTCGTTCCACATTGGCGTCAGGCAATCGACTCGTAACCCACCAGTTTCACGCGAATAGTCATTACGGTAAGGGTTCAAACGGCTAACTACTTTGGCGCGGAAAGTGCGCTGGTAGGCAAATGGGTGCGACATGGTGCCGCCGTTTTTGGTTATGGTTTCGGAAATCGGGTCTGCATTGATGTTGAAAACTGCCCATAGTTCATGACGGGTATCTGCACCATTGAGGTCACGGTGCATTACAGTCTTGCCGATGCGATACTCCCCAGGCGGCAGTTCACCGTACAGCCATGCCCAATATGCAACAAAGGGCGTCGTCTCACCTGGAGCCATTCGGCGTGTTTCGTGCCGGAAGTTGTCTGAACTTTTTATCGGTAAATCCTGCCAACTACCGTTAACGTTGTGTTGGAGCCAGTAGGAGGCATCGAAGTAAACATGTCCAGTCTTGAAGTTGTTAGTGATATCGAATTGCGCCCCAACCGGAGCTGCAAGTTCTGAATCCGCGGACAACTCAACGCTGCCGGCCTCCAAAGCAATCCCGGCAGCTTCGATAGTGAAATCGGTAGTTATCACAAATGGCTTCCAAGCGGTGGAATCTGTGCTGTCCACTGTGATTTCCATTGCAACTTGCCAGGTGCCGGGCCATAAATCGAACTGCACTGGAACCTTTGACACTATCTTGCGCTGCTGCCCTACAGGTAGCACTTGGCTGTCGTATCCCTGGTCAGGTTTATAGCTCCACTGCCCGAAAGAGAACGTGCAGGCATTGTTGTAGGAAATGTCGTAACCACTCTGGTTCGTAATAAGAAGCAGGATATCGCCTTGGAAAAACGACAGAAATTCCAGTGTGACACCTTCAAATTCACCGCTAACAACCGGCGGTGCAACCTCATCAGTAACCAAAGGTCTTGACAAACGCAAGAGAGCGTTGTCTTGGCTACGCCAGTTTTCGCCATTTTCTTTCGGGGCAGTTCCGCCGTGTGGATCGGCCACGCAAGCCACCAGTGGAATCAGTGCGAAGCAAACTAAAACGCTCGCTTTTCGAAGAAAACCTCTTTTGCTTAGCTGTTTCATCGTGCGTCCTTAATTTCAGATGGCGAAAGAAAAACTCACTTCAACTCTACCCCCCCCCCAAAAAAAACAATTGATTATCTGCGATAACAGCGGCAAGACAATGGCAATCCTCCAAGCAGACAATGTAACGGGCAAATGCTGTCACCTTTGATTTCGATACATCGGCTTGCGGCCGACACTCAATCAGCAGGAGTGGAGCAGGTTGAGTGGAGCCCTCCAGACCCGTTGGTTGAGTGCAAACCGCAGGTTTGTGTATCGAAACCTAGGGTCGACCACGAGTGACAGCTTCACCCGAAATTTGTCTTCCTGCGCGCAGCAAATGCCGCCCAATGACAAGAAAAGCAGGACAGTCAGCGCGAGGTGGTAAAACCGGCTGTGGTAAGTGCTTGCTTGACTTCGGCGATGGATACCGTTCCGAAGTGGAAAACCGAAGCTGCCAACACCGCATCGGCACCAGCAAAAGCAGCGTCTACGAAATGCTGGAGGTTGCCTGCTCCACCAGAGGCAATGACCCCAACATCGACTGTTGCTTTCAGTGCCCGTATCACTTCAAGGTCAAAGCCGTCGGTGGTGCCATCAGCATCCAAAGATGTCACCAAAATTTCGCCAACCCCACGTTCGACCGCTTCAACAGCCCAAGCGACCCCATCCAATCCGGCAGCTTGGCGACCGCCATGGGTGACGACTCCAAAACCCGAAGGCTGGGATGCATCCTTGCTTACGTCGAGCGCTAATACCAAAGCCTGCGACCCGAAGCGTGCGACGATCTCATCAATGGTCTGTGGTCGGCTGATGGCGGCAGTGTTGATACCGACCTTGTTTGCCCCAGCGTTTAGCAGCAACTCCACGTCGTCGATACTGCGAATGCCGCCGCCAACACAAAACGGCACCGACACCTGCTCCGCAGTCTTGCGAACCATTTCGTAGGTGGTCGCCCGCTGCTCAACTGTGGCGGAAATGTCCAAAAAAACCAGCTCGTCTGCACCTTCACTGCAATACTTCGCGGCGAGTTCAACTGGGTCTCCGGCATCGCGCAGATCAATGAAATTTACTCCCTTGACTACCCGTCCGCCGTGGACATCTAAGCAAGGAATTACTCGTATTTGGTTAGACATGAAAGAAATACTCCTCGAAATTATTGGATTAGCTGCAATGCAGAGCCGGGCTAACTACGTTTTTCAGCAGAAACAGTTGAACCCCGCCTAAGCGGGGCTCAACTGTTCAAAATCTTGATTCGTGCGCACGCTCACGCGAGAATCTTGGTAACGCGGCCAGCGCCAACGGTACGGCCACCCTCGCGGATAGCGAACTTCAAACCGTCTTCCATGGCTACTGCCTTGTTCAAGTGAACCGTCATGTCGGTATTGTCACCAGGCATTACCATTTCGGTACCCTCGGGAAGACTCACTGTGCCAGTCACGTCAGTAGTACGGAAGTAGAACTGCGGGCTGTAGTTTGTGAAGAACGGCTTGTGACGGCCACCCTCTTCCTTGGTGAGCACGTAGACATTACCCTCGAAGTCAGTGTGCGGAGCTGTGCTGCCTGGCTTGATGACAACCATGCCGCGCTCCACATCTTCTTTCTTGGTGCCACGCAAGAGCACGCCGACGTTCTCGCCTGCCCGACCCTCGTCGAGAATCTTGCGGAACATTTCAACACCGGTGACGACCGTGGTGATCTTCTCCGGACGGATGCCAATGATTTCAACCTGCTCGCCAGTGTTGATGATGCCGCGCTCAATACGGCCAGTGACAACAGTTCCACGACCGGTGATGGTGAAAACATCTTCAATCGGCATCAGGAATGGCTTTTCAGTTTCACGCGCAGGCTGCGGGATGTAAGCATCCACAGCTTCCATGAGCTCCAGAATGGACTTAGACCACTCGGCATCCCCATTCAAAGCCTGGTACGCAGAAAGACGCACGACCGGGCAGTCGTCCCCGTCGAACTCCTGCTTTGAAAGCAGTTCGCGGATTTCCATCTCGACCAGATCGATCAGATCGGCGTCAGCCTCATCAATCATGTCGCACTTATTCAGAGCGACGACGATCGCTGGCACACCAACCTGACGTGCGAGCAAAACGTGCTCGTGAGTCTGGGGCATCGGGCCGTCAGTTGCGGCCACGACCAGGATTGCGCCGTCCATCTGGGCAGCACCAGTGATCATGTTCTTCACATAGTCGGCGTGACCTGGGCAGTCAACGTGGGCATAGTGACGCTGCTCAGTCTCATACTCGACGTGTGCGATAGAAATCGTGATACCACGCTGCCGCTCCTCAGGCGCCTTATCGATCGAATCGAATGGCGTGAACTGATTGGCAGGTAGATCAGGATACGTTTCGTGAAGCACCTTCGTGATCGCCGCGGTGAGTGTGGTCTTGCCGTGGTCGATGTGCCCGATGGTGCCGATATTACAGTGCGGCTTCGTCCGCTCGAACTTGGCTTTTGCCACTTGGGCTCCTTTTCGGATTGTCGCTACGCTGGTTGCGATGCGTTTTGTTTGACTACATTCAGTCTGCGCAGTACGCAGACCAACCTAGCCTACCTAATCGTTGAGCTGAGTCCAAACTCCACAGCCGTAACATTTCATTTTTGGCCGCAGATTTGGGGTTTACTCAAACACAAGAAGAAACAGTACCGCAATCTGACTCAATTTCAGAATCATGCCACGGGAGAGATTGCAGGCCAATGGCAGATAGCAACGCTCAGCTATGACCCTTTGCGACGATCTCCTCCGAAACCGATTTCGGCACTTCTGCGTAAGAATGGAATTCCATCGAATACGAGGCTTGCCCCGAAGTCTTCGACCGCAAATCGCCGACGTAACCAAACATCTCATTTAGTGGGATGAGTGCCCGGATAATCTGATTACCATGCGCTTCTTCCATGCCTTGCACATGGCCGCGCCTGGAATTGATGTCGCCGATAACCGCACCCAAGAAATCCTCACGGGTAGTAACTTCAACAGCCATCAACGGCTCCAGCAATACCGGGTCGGCCTTTCCCGCGGCTTTCTTCAAAGCCATCGAACCGGCAATCCTGAAGGCTAGTTCAGACGAATCCACGTCGTGGGATTGCCCGTCGAGCAGAGTCACCTTGACATCTTCAAGCGGGTATCCGGCCAACGGCCCGAACGCCATAGCATCTTGGATGCCTTGATCGACTGCGGGAATGTATTCTTTGGGAATTGAACCGCCAACGGTTTTGTCCACAAATTCGTAACCCTCGCCCGCGGCTTTTGGTTCGATAATGACTTTACAATGTCCGTATTGACCGTGACCGCCGGTCTGTTTTTTATGCATACCTTCGGCTTCGACACGGCTTTTAATGGTTTCACGGAAGGCGACCTGCGGCCTGCCTTCGTTGACCTCGACCTTGAACTCGCGCCGCAATCTATCCACGATAATTTCAAGGTGCAGTTCGCCCATACCCGCGATAATCGTTTGGTTGGTTTCTTGGTCGGTGAAGGTCTTGAATGTTGGGTCTTCCTCTGCCAACTTAATCAAGGCGGTTATCAATTTTTCTTGGTCGTTTTTGGTTTTAGGCTCGATTGCAAGTTGAATAACAGGCTCGGCGAACTGCATGCTTTCCAACACTATCGGTTTGTCTGGGTCGCAAAGTGTGTCGCCGGTAATCGTGTCTTTCAGGCCGATAATCGCAGCAATGTCGCCCGCGTGAATTTCGGTGATTTCCTCGCGCTTGTTCGCGTGCATTTGAACGATACGACCTGCGCGCTCTTTTTTGTCTTTGGTACTGTTATAAACGTAACTGCCCGCCTGAATTGTTCCAGAATACACCCGGAAAAAGCAAAGCCGTCCAACGAATGGGTCTGTTGCAATTTTAAACGCAAGCCCTGCGAATGGCTGGGCATCGGAACTTTCGCGAACTTCGGTTTCGCCCTTTGAATTCTCGCCTTTGATTGCGGGCACGTCAACCGGACTTGGCATATAATCGACAATCGCGTCAAGAAGCATTTGCACACCTTTGTTTTTGAAACTTGAGCCGCACAAGACAGGCGTAAATTTCATTTCGATTGTGCCTTTTCGAATTGCGCCGCGGATTTCGTCTTCGGTGAATTCGGTGCCTTCAAGGAACTTCTCGGTCAATTCGTCGCTTGTTTCCGCGATTTTTTCAATCATAAGGGCACGGTATTTGTCGGCCTCCGATTTCATGTCGGCGGGAACGTCGGTTATTTCGAACTCTTTACCAAGGTCGTCTTTGTAAATTTTGGCTTTCATCGTTACAAGGTCAACTATGCCCTTGAATTGTGCTTCTTGCCCGACCGGAAGTTGTATAGGCATTGCATGGGTGTGCAAACGCGCTTTCATGGTTTCAACGGCGCGAAGGAAGTTAGCATCGTCGCGGTCCATTTTGTTGATGTACGCCATACGAGGGACACGGTACTTGTTTGCCTGGGCCCAAACTTTTTCGCTTTGGGGTTGA
>WRJP01000023.1 GCA_009778535.1 Propionibacteriaceae bacterium
GGTTCGGGGTTGGGAAGGACGGCAATCGCCCGATTCAGCAGTGCTTTAAGTTTGTCGATGTTTTTGGCGAATTCTTTCCCTACCCCGACATGATCGACAGATTCTTGGCCTTCCACTCCAGCATCATGATCGGTAACAACGCAGCAGGTGGCATAGCACAGCGCCAACTCTCGAGCCACGGACGCTTCCGGCATTCCCGTCATTCCGACCACAGTTCCGCCAAGTTGACGATGCCACCGCGATTCGGCTTTGCTGGAAAATCGCGGGCCGTTTATCACCACCAATACGCCTTGGTCAGTCATAGAAAGCCCGGCACCCATCTCAACTAGCGCCGCACGTAAGCGCGGGCAGTACGGTTCGGCAAAACTGACGTGAACCACGTTTCCAGGTTCTCCATATACCGTGTGCTCTCGACCCCAGGTGCGATCAACTACTTGATCAGGAACCACGAAGTCGCCCGGGTTTAATTCCGGAACTAGGGCACCGACTGCGCACGGCGCTAGCACCTGCCGTACCCCCAGCGACCGTAGCGCCCATAGATTAGCTCGATAGTTCACTTTATGCGGCGGAAATTCATGGTTGATGCCGTGTCTGGGTATGAAAGCTACTGGTCTTTCATTTACCAAACCCAGCATTATGGCCGCGCTGGGCGAGCCGAAAGGAGTGTCCACGCTCATAGGTTTGGCATCGTGCAAAAACTTGTAGAAGCCCGACCCACCAATAATCCCTATATCAGGTCTCATAGTGGAATCCTATAGCCACAAGCCGCTTGCAGATACAGCCATTCATTGCCACAACGATTCTGCTTGAGAATTGTCGTAACCTACGTCTATATTATGAAACATGTGTTCTAATACCCTCGAAAGCGTGACCCAAACTGCATCATGGCCTTCGCCTGCCCAGGACTACCTAGAGGCCGCAATATCTATTGACCGCGAGGTACTAAACGGCAACACCTACATCCTGCGAGCAATCGGAAACGACCTAGCGCAGCTTGGTATCAGAAATGGCGACCGACTAGTCGTTGATCGTTCAATCCCTGTGGTGTTAGGGCAGCTAATCGTTATCGAAGCAGACGGTAAGCGCTGGGCCGGAATCTACCGGAAAATACGCGGCCAACCCGTACTTTGGCTGGGAGCTGCTACCTTGCCATTGTTCGGCGAAGTTAGAACTTGGGGTGTCGTCACTTACTGCATACATCGATTTACCCCAGAACTGTCATGAACCCCATTGCTCTGATAGACGTGAACTGCATGTACGTATCGTGTGAGCGGTTCGCCGACATTGCCCTGCGCGGACAGCCTGTCGTGGTGCTATCCAATAACGATGGCTGTGTGATAAGCCGGAGCAACGAAGCGAAGCAGTTGGGTGTGCCCATGGGCGAACCGTGGTTCAAGGTCAAGAGCAATCCTCAATTCAAGGCCGTGGTCGCCCGTTCGTCCAACTACGAGCTATATGGCGATCTTTCCGCACGCTTCCATCGGACGGTCGCAGAAATGGCGGCCTGGGCAGAAATCTATTCAATAGATGAGGCTTTTATCGGGCTGAGCCGCGATGGAGCTGAACATGCTCACGCTATCCAGAATAAGGTAGCGCAATGCACCGATCTGCCTACGACAGTCGGGGTCGCAACTACTAAGACTTTGGCAAAAATCGCGCAACGTCACGCTAAAGATATTGGGCGCAGTTTTTTCGATATCAGTACTTGGTCGGGTTCACAGATCGACGAGTTGCTCTGTCAAATTCCAGTCGGCGACGTGTGGGGAGTTGGTCGCCGTATTTCACGGCAATTGACTGCTAATCAGGTGAGATCGGCATGGGAACTGTCGCGGCTTGACCCGGGTCAGGTGCGGCGCAAGTGGTCGGTAGGAATGGAACGTACAGTTCGCGAGTTGAACGGCATCCCATGTATCCAGGTGGGTTTTGACCCGCAACCGCCACAGCAGATTCTCTATAGCAGAATGATGGGTGCTGTGATCACGCAGCCAGACGAAATGCGGCTGGCGCTGGCACAGTATATGTGGCGAGCCACCCGTCGACTGCGTCGCAGTCACCAGACCGCGACCGGAATGCAGGTGTGGTTCTCTACCTCGCACTATCGCAGTAACCCGCACCAGGAGCGCTATGGTATTTCGCTGCCTGCTACCAACGATCCGTTCTACTTGATTCAGGCGGCTCAAGGGATACTTCCGAAACTGAAAGTAGGTCAGCCCTACAACCGAATTGGAGTGCTTTTCTTCGGGCTAGCTCCGGCTGGAATCCAACCGATGCTCTTTGAGCAGGTTTCGACCAGTCATGTCTTGAATGACGCTATGGAGCAGCTTAACCTCAGGTTTCCGGATTGCATCGCTCCAGGCGTGGCTGGAATCAGAACCGCGCAGCGCTGGGACATGCACCGCGAACTGCTATCCGGAGCTGTTACTACCCGCTGGGACGAGCTGCTTCCAGTACAATGCCGAAGCGTTTAACTCCAGTCTCCTTTCCGCATAACTCACCAAACGAGTCGGTTCCTGACAATATCCGAGGCGCGGCGTTGGCGACACTTACCATTTGCCCAATATTTCAGACACACTCCTACTGAGAAATATCGTCAAAACAATCCGAACCTGGATGCGTCTTTACTGTGACACCTCTTGGTTCCCTCAGCGTTGCCGAAGGGCGAAAATGCCCCAACCGACGTGCTCGCGGGTGTAGCGCGCATATCTAGCAGGTTCGGCAGCTAGTTCAGCACGTACCTGGTCGGCCATTTCGTCATCGGGGTGAGCTTCAAGCCAAGATCGCATAGTGAACCACTGTGCGCCTTGGTAGCGATCCCAATCGTCTTGGTTGGCTAGCATCAGCTCCACCACGTCATATCCGAGTTCACTAAATTGGGCGAGCAACGCTGGCAGCACCAAGAAATCATATGGATCTGCTGCTTCGCACAACTCAGCGGTCTGTTTATCCGGCACGCCTAGCTGCCAATAGGGCTCACCAATCAGCATGATTCCGCCCGGCTTCAAACTCCGGGACAGCAACTCGACCGTACCTGCCACTCCTGAACCAATCCAGGTAGCTCCTATACACGCGGCCAGATCGACCAAACCGTCCGCAGCACTGGTGACGTAGTCCGCGGCGTCTGCATGAATGAACTTGACGCGATCAGCGACCCCAAGCTCTAACGCACGCGCGCGTGCCTGCTCGGTAAACAGGACGCTGAGATCAACCCCGGTACCGGTCAAGCCATGATCGCGCGCCCAAGTACACAGCATCTCCCCCGAGCCGCTGCCAAGATCGAGCGCAGTGGTACCTGTTTTCAGATGTAACGCCCTACCTAGCAGCGCAAGTTTTTCCGAAGAAAGGGGATTGTGAATACGATGGCCGCTCTCGCGGATAGTGAAAATACGCGGAATATCCACATTCGACCTTCCTGCCAGATTCCAACTTCGATGCTAATCGCATAATAACCAATGCGCCAAGCTGAAATCTGTTTCACCGCACAACGAAGAAGCAAACTGAACACTCACATACCACTCACCTGTTGAGAATAAAGTCGACAGCGGCGTCAATATGAGCAGCAGCCGAGTCGATCAACGCAATATCTGTATCTTGCTCGCTAAGGATCAACGGCAATTCTGTGCAGCCAAGAACTACGCCTTGAGCCCCAGCCTGAGCTAGCCGATCAACCACGCAGCACAAAGCTACCCGCGAAGTGTCAGCGATAATCCCTTTAGTGAGTTCGTCAAAAATGATCTGGTCAGTGATTTCAATATCGGCCTCGCAAGCCTTCACCGCCTGGATTTGGTTTGCCAACAAGCGATCAGCATAAAAAGCGTCACGCATCACCGGGCTAGTGCCCAAAATCCCGAGAGAACTGATACCACGGCGTTTGGCAGCAGCAGCGATGGCATCAACGATGTGGATGAGCGGTATGTCAATAGCGTCCGCGACGCTAGGTGCCACTTTGTGCATTAGGTTTGAGCAGATCATGACGGCCTGTGCTCCGGCTTTCTCCAAAGTACGCGCATGACTAGCTAACAGCGCACCTACTTGATCCCAATCTTCATTGACCTGGTAGTTTCGTACCTCTTGAAAGTTCAACGAATCCAAAAACAGTGGCGCAGAGGTATGTCCACCTACCACATGGGCGATAGCTGAGTTGATTCCTTTGTAGTACTCAACTGTTGAGTGGTAAGTCATACCGCCCAAGAGTCCCAATCTGCGCATACTCATTACACAAGTCTAAACGGGAACGCCGACAAAGAGCCTGCATTATTCACATGCTACGAAAACGAACTGCCTTGGGTTACACAGACCGGCTACGCGCAAGCTGCATCAGAATGCTGAAGGTACCAATGACACCAAATGCCAAGAAAATCAGTGCATCTGGGATCAAGAACATCTGCCAAACACTTGGCAGGAAGATATACTCCGTGGTCGCCAACAACAGATCGCCAACTGGAGCACCCGGAAATTCCTGCGCAAGTTCAAAGTAGATTTCTGTACCCAGCATGGCCACCAGAGAGAGCAACAGACCAACGACGATCAGACAAATCAGCGGTACCACACCGTTTTTGGGTTTTGCTTGCGCACCCTTGCCATACAGCCAACCCATAGCGTATGCCATGGCAAAGCTAGTGATAGAGGCGATAAAGCCTAACCGATACAACAAGGCGGAAAGTACCAAGCCGACCAGCAAACCAGGCAGGCTAAATAATAGGCCGCGGCCAACTCTCTCCTGGGTTTCGGCGGCACCGGTTTGCTCTCCGAAAGCAGCGGCATCATAGACCGCTGCACCGTTTTCAACCGGAGCTCCAGGGACGGCATATGGGGAGGTAAGCCCACTGCCGTATGTCCCATATGGCGACGATGGTTCTGACATTGGAGCTGGCATGTCCGGAGGTAGAAATTCCGGTGCGGTGTCGTTTAGCGGGTTAGTTTCGCCCGACATTTTCTCCTCCTGTGGTTCGTTAGGTAAATGGTAGTCTACGAAAGTCATACTCACGTATAGGACGACTAGCCTCATCTAAAACGTCCGGGAAGCACAAGGCTTGCCTCATTTGAAAATGTCCGCGTATGGTGTGTGGGTTCTTCATGGTGTTACCTGGCTGTCATGAGCAGGGAGTTGCCGATGTCCGCGCGTAAAGACATCACGAAGAAGTTCGCCACGCAGTATGCGAAGGCCGGGCGAAAGGAGAAAGCGGAGATCCTCGACGCGCTCGTGAGGGCGACCGGGTGGCATCGAGACCACGCTCGTCGGGCTATCCGAGATGCGTCGGTGAGGAAGGGGTCGATTTCCCAGCAACAAAGGAAGCCGAGGCCTAGGAAATACTCCTATGACGCTTTGGTCGTTCTTCAGGAGGTGTGGCGGTTGGCTGGTCAGCCCTGCGGGAAGTATCTCGCGGCGGTCATGGACGACCAGCTCGAACGCCTGGTACGGTTCCGCGAACTGGGGAAGGTCCAACCCAGGGCGACCCTGGCTGTGTTGAACGAGTTGACAACGATGAGTCCGGCCACGATCGACCGTTACCTCAAGCCTCACAAAGACTCGATGTATCCGCTGGAGTCTTTGTCGGGCACTCGTCCTTCTCATATTCTGCGTTCCTCGATTCCGGTGAAGTCGTGTCTGGATTCTGGGCCAGAAGTTCCGGGGTTGTTCGAGTTGGACACTGTCGCCCACTGTGGTTTCAGTCTCAAAGGTGAGTTCTTCTGGACCTTGTCAGCCACAGATCCGCTGATCGGGTGGACGTTGATGCGCACGGTGAAAAACAAAGCATTCGTCAACATTCACCCGGGTTTAGAGTGGATCAGAACCCACAGTCCTTATCCGATCGGGACAATGGACTTCGACAATGGCAGCGAGTTCATCAACTGGGCAGTGATCACCTGGGCTGACTCCCACGATATCCAGGTGACGAGGGGGCGACCAATGAAGAAGAACGACAATGCTCACATCGAACAACGCAACGGCGACTGGATACGTAAACACGCCTTCCGTTACCGCTACGAAACTCCTCGTGAAATGGAGTTACTCAACGAACTATGGGAGCTGGTGATGGCCCGCAAGAACTATCTCCTCCCGTGTGTGAAGGTCGCCGGCTCGACACAGACCACCTCAGGGCGCAGACGCCTGATCTATGACAAGCCCGCTACTCCATATTCGAGGCTCATCGCCAGCGGGATCCTCGATGACGACGCGAAGACTCGCGTGGACAAAGAACACGCTCGTCTCAATCCCGCTCGCATCACTCGCCGGATCAACGCTATCCAAAACGAACTGATCCAACTCGCCGCACATCGTACTCAATCCACCCGTCAGGTAGCCTGAACATCCGATCAGACCAGCAGTGTCAAACTCACACACATCACGATGAACCACCGGATCGGTGCGAAACAGCGGCAAAGACCCGATCATCTCTCCTTAATGCTCGCGTCGCTGCGGCCGCCCCAAGGGGCGGCCTTGGCCCACGTTACCGCCATCACCTAGGCGGACATTTTATGTGAGGCACACATCAACTCTTCCCGGACATTTGACAATGAGGCAAGACGTTCGCTCCCGGTACCGTGGAGAGCTGAGACTATGCACGCGCTCGTTATTCGATTATGTGAGGATCGACCATCACCTTTACTGGTTCGGCCTTTTTTGCTGCCCGAACCGAACTCAGCTTACGAACGGCATGTACCAGCGCCGCGCCATCAGTTGGTGGACAGCGCAGAATCGCCACGTAACTTTCAGGGTCTGGAGTTGGTATCGATCCAACAACTTCGGCGGACGCCGGAAGTTCAGAATTGTCAATGTAGGGCTTCAGTGCAGAAAAACTTCCTTCAAGCCGTATCATTTTGACCGACGGTGGCAGCTTCGCCTGAATTCGGTCTTGTAATTCCTGGGCTGCGAACCCTAGCGAATCTAGCCTCAAAAGCGCTTGCGCTGGTCGGTTGGCATGATCGCCGACGAGCAGCACCGACCCGCCTGCCTCGGCAGGTCTCACCATTGCAGCAACGCTCATCCAGCGCCGCAACGTTTCTTCTCCTACCCGTAGATCGGCGCGCCGCAGCATCGCATCTGCATCCAATATCACTGCCGCCGCATAGCCTGCTACGGCAGTTGGTTCTGCCCCAGGGGTGGAAATGACCAATGCTGGAGTGTCAGCTATTTCGCTTAGTCGATGATCGTTTGCGCTAAAAACTACCTTTACTTGGGGAAATGCCTTTCCTAATTCGCTGGCAGTCTGCCGCGAGTCAGACATGACCTGAATCAATACTGAACCTTGGGCTAGACCCACCCGAATATGTGCAAACACGTCGTGTGGAATCCGCATTTGCCGTTCGCTTGGACGTTGAATCACATTGATTATCTTCGGCGAAGCTGCCCGATTTTCGCCAGGGGTCTTTTCGATGGGAAACAGCCACTGCCGTTCTACCAATTGCTGAATTTCGGCCGTTCTCACGTAATGGGCAAATATGAGCGCAGCGGCACATTTGTGAGCGCGCAGCGCCACGACTTCTCTGGCATGTAGATACGGCGCTCGCAGCTCAGCGTAGGAATCGTCACCGTCGTCCCAAAGCGCTATCAGTCCCAGGTTTTTCACCGGGGTGAAGATGGCGCTTCTGGTGCCGACGACGATGGACACGCTGCCGCGTTTAGCCGCCAAAAAACGCCGGTAACGCGCAGCTGGACCATAACTGGCAGCGATCTCTACGAATGACCCTTTCCCGAAATGGCTTGTCAGGCGTTCACAGAGCTGATCAAGGTCATGTTGATCTGGGACTATCAGCAAGGCTCCGCGCCCCGATTCAAGTGCGGACTGTGTCGCCGAAATGAAGCCGCCTATCCAGTCGCCGCTTGCTCCTGCTGTTGGAGCCAGTGTCCACGCCGCTTTAGGACTATCACCGCGTTTTATCGCTTCGATGAAAGAAGCTCCATGCGGATATTCATGCAGCGGAGCTGAAGCTAATGCCTGCAAGTGCGGTTTGGGATAGCTAGGAGGGGTAGCCTTTTCGGTGCTCATATGTCGCGGCGGTATCGCTAGCCGTATCACGTCGGCAAAACTGCCTGAATAATGATCCGCAACAGCTCGGGTGAGTTCTGCGATTTCTGGGGTGAGTACCACTTCTTCCGAGGCGACGCTATGTAGTGGTAAGAGTTGGGTTTGAGTGCTCGACGATTCCACAGCTAGCACATAACCGTCGCGTAGCTTTCCGGAGAATCTCACCCTCACGCGGATTCCAGGTCGGACGCTATCTGCTTTGTCGGCTGGAATAGCATAGTCAAAAGGGCGATCAAGGTGTGCCAGCGGCGTAACCACCGCCACCTTTGCAATCAACCCAGTTCCCATGCACTGATGCTAGCGCCTCACGCCCGTACGAGGAACGGTGAATCGAAATACCTAATGTGGTTGAGTGCACCAAGCCTCGCTGGTTGCTGCCGACCTCGATGATTGAGTTTCGGCCACAGGCCAACGTATCGAAATTGCGAAGCAGGTTGAGTAGGAACCTCTGGTTCCGTATCGAAATCCTGTGTATCGCCACCCAGGGTTTACACGATTCCCATACCTAGCGATTTCCAACTACTACGTAAAATTACGTATACATCTCGATACTCCTACTATCCATAACGCCTTATCACAAGCACATTCCACCTACTCCACTCGAGCAACATCTCAGAATTGAGCTACTCAGCAGTTTGGAATTAGCTGAATTTTCACTAAAATTTTCTCAGCAAATGACTAGCGTAGAAAGGAAACGCACAACAGTGAGTAAGAAACTGAAAAATCTAGTTGCACTTGCAATTGCCTTATCCTTTGGATTCGGCCTTCTATCCCAACCCGCAACAGCGCATGCTGCCACGTTGTCTGTGTCACCTACCTCATTGACTCTTAATTACCTAGGTCAACCGAAGCCTGTAAAGGTAACTTCAGACTCCTCTTGGACAGCAACCAGCAACACAAGTTGGTTGAAAGTTTCGTCTGCCAAAGGAACAAAGAACTCAACTTTGTCAATTAGTGCATCAAAGAATCCTAATGCAACTGATAGAAAAGGAACGATCACTGTCAAGACTTCAACTCTGTTTGGGCCTTCCAAGAAAATCACAGTGACGCAGAGAGGGCAGGCGACTTTATCTGTATCAGCCACGTCTTGGACTCCCAGTTATGCCACGCAGTCAAAAAAAATATCTGTCTCGTCAAACACTTCCTGGACAGTAAGCAGTAACTCAACTAGTTGGTTGACAGTTTCACCTGCAAATGGGCGCCTGTTAGGTGGTTTTACAATCTACGTCAAAACGAATCTTTTCCTTGATAAACAAAGAAGCGGAAAAATTACAGTTAAAGCTGGGAATGTAACAAAAACAATTGCCGTAAATCAAAAGCCTGTTTTCTCGTTGGAGTTGTCTGCTTCTGTTTGGAGTCCTAGCTACTCAGCGCAGTCAAAGAATTTTACTATAAAATCAGATGCTTCTTGGACGGCATCAAGTAACTCCACAAGCTGGTTGACTGTTACACCTGCCAAAGGTACCAAAAACGGAACTATTACAATCAAAGTCAAGGAGAACACTTCAACAACTAAATCAAGAAGTGGGAAGATCACTGTCAAAGTTGGAACGGTAGTGAAGACAATCAATGTGGTACAGCAAAAAAGTATCATATATGGATCGAGTAACTCCAATATTGTAAAAGATGCTAGTAAATGTGATAGCTGGGGAAAGTCTGCTAACGGGGTAAGAGTTTGCGCAGTAGAACATGGTGACTACAAAAAGCAACCAACAGGATACAACGCTAACTTCCTAGTGTACAAAGACAAAAAGCTATTAGCAGTCTTCACAAAGGCTAGCACATTGCCAGATAACTCTAAGAGCACACGTGGAAATGAAGGCAAGTATCCAGCAGTAGTCAAAGACGGCGAATACTCCTTGAAGCATGCAGGGTCAAACCGTGGTGGTAGCACCCCCGGCCCATGGTACAAAGTTGGTATGCCCAATGACGTGTCGGCAGTCCGCTGGAATGGAAGCAAATGGATTTCGAAATCCTCGGAGTATGGAATGATCGAGCTTCATTCCAGTGGCACGAAAAGTTCAAATAGCACCTGGTCAACAGGATGCTTCAATGTTCACAAGGATTACATAAACGACTTTTACAATAAAGTTGGAAATACTAAATCTGGAAAGATAAAGGTAATTCGTGACATAACACCAAAAGCAAGTTAATACTTATTGGATATTATATTTACAAAGAACGGAAACATAAAAATGAGTAATAAACTGAAAAAACTAGTTACGCTTGCAATTGCCTTATCTTTTGGATTTGGCCTTCTATCCCAGCCCTCAACAGCACATGCTGCTACATTGACAGTGTCACCACAGACTTGGAATCCCTCTTACCTGGTGTCATCGAGGATTATTAATGTTTCCTCAGACTCTTCGTGGAAGGCAACAAGCAGCACAAAATGGTTGAAACTTGTTGATCAGAGTACAAAGAAAGTAGGAAATTCTGCTACGGGGAAAAAGAAGGGGTCCTTTTCTATTAAAGCAGACAAGAATCCAAATGCAACTCTAAGAATTGGAACCATCACAGTAAAAACAACAAAT
The DNA here is from genome assembly GCA_009778535.1 of Propionibacteriaceae bacterium. Classification (GTDB taxonomy): domain Bacteria; phylum Actinomycetota; class Actinomycetes; order Propionibacteriales; family Propionibacteriaceae; genus Propionicimonas. The sequence continues at coordinate 10,562 of WRJP01000023.1, forward strand.
TTGTTTTTCCCACAAACCAAAAAAATCACAGTAACTCAATCTGGGCATGCCACGTTGACAGTTTCACCTACCACCTGGAAACCCAGTGCAGTAGCTGATCAGAAAACAGCGAAGGTAACTTCGAACACTTCCTGGACAGCAACCAGCAACACAACCTGGCTAAAATTTGTAGACAATAATACGAAGAAAGATGCCGCTTATGCAAAAGGAACAAAAAACGGCAGTTTTACAATCAAAGCCACAACAAATACTACAACAGTAAAGAGAAGTGGGAAGATTACTGTAACAGCAGGAAATGCAACTCAGACAATCACTGTTACTCAGGCAAGATTCACTTTAGCTGTTAGTTCTACTAATAGCAATCCGAATACAAACAATACATTTGGCACGACGAAAGATAAGTACAATTTCAAAGCCAAAACCAACATTTCAGTTTCTAAAGTCACGCTCACCGTCAATGGGAATTCTAAGGCATACAGCATGAAAGCTAGTTCTGATAAGAAAACTTGGACATTGAATGAAATCACTCTTCCATTGGGAAATCGGACTATCACTATCAAGGCATACCCTTCCACTGCAAATGCAGCAGTTACCGACACAGTAAAGGTGAATGTTCATTACGGCAACGCCAAGAAACAAGTCGTTTACTCTCAAACCGATCCGCGTTGGAGTAGCCTGCCTTACGGCGGTAGATGCAAGTACCCAGATACGATCGGAGGAGGAGGTTGCGGAGTTGCAGCGATGGCAATGATAATAACCTATATGACTAAAAAAGAAGTCACCCCAAAGAATGTAGGCGAGTGGGCAGAAAAGAACAACTATTATGCATGTGGCAAAGGCTCAGATCACGCTATGTCAAACGCTGCTGCTAAGAAATGGGGTCTCAAAGTTGACAATATTGTTAATTCCCAATCTGCAATAGAGAAAGCACTCAAAAATAACCGCATGGTTTGGGTTTGTGGTTCTGGAAAGGCTCCTTTCACTTCTAATGGTCATTGCATTGCTATTCGTGGCATTACCTCTAATGGTAACTGGCTAGTTTTTGATTCCGCGAATAAAATGCAAGTCGATGAAAGCTATAAGCCAAATCAGATATATCCCTACATTACAGGTACTCCTAGATCTATCTACAAGTAACTGTAGCGAAAAAGTGTCTGTGCGGGGCTCGATAACGAGCCTCACACAGATTTTTTCCAAAACATGAATTCATTTCCAATTAGACTGTTGATGTGAAAAAGGAATCAGCGAAAAGGTAGTTGGAGTGCATTCAAGATGGCGTGGGCAACTAAGTCTTTGCTGCCCTGAGCTGGAATAGGTTCGCGCTGCGTCGTGTCGATGATCAGGACATCGTTCTCATCGGTGCCAAAAACTGAGCCGCCGGAGACGTTGTTCAATACCAACGCAGAACAGCCCTTTTTAGCTAACTTGTTACGTCCTAACTCCAGCAACTCGGCTTGACTGTTGGCAGTTTCGGCAGCAAAACCCACTACGATCTGAGTGCTAGGAGCCCCAGCCGAATATGTCGCCAGCACGTCGGTAGTCTGTTTCAATTCCAGGCTCAGTCCAGCGCCGGTATCCTTTTTGATCTTGGAATCGTTTGGGGCAACAGGGGTGAAATCAGCTGGCGCGGCAGCCATGATAACAACATCAGCGTCCGTGCAGCATGCAAACATCGCATCGGCTAGGTCTTGAGTCGACACCACAGAGATGATGTCCACCCCCGCAGGAGCCCGGAGACTCACGTTCGCTGCAACCACTTGAACTTGCGCCCCACGTTGACGTGCCGCTCTAGCTAGGGCGTAACCCATCTTTCCGGACGACGCATTTGAGATGTAACGCACCGGATCGAGAGCTTCCCGCGTCCCACCAGCGTTCACAACGACCTTGTATCCGCTCAGGTCTTGTTCGACTAGCCGCTTGACCATCTCCGGCGACTCCAAGACACTGACGGCAAATTCCGCAATCTCGTCTGGTTCTGGCATCCTTCCTGCCCCAGAATCGGCACCAGTAAGCCGACCAGCCGCAGGTTCCATGACGACATATCCCCTAGCGCGTAAAGTTCTCACATTCGCCACAGTCGCCGGATTTTGCCACATTTGGGTGTGCATAGCAGGCACAAAGACCACCGGACAGGTGGCGGTCAGCAACACATTCGTCAGTAAATCGTCTGCAAGTCCAGCAGTAGCCTTCGCTAAGAAATCAGCAGTAGCTGGCGCAATGACCACCAAATCTGCATCCTGGCCAAGCTGGACATGCGGCACTTCCCACGATGAACCCCAAACCTCAGTAGCTACTTCGTGACCAGATAGCGCTTCCCACGTAGTCTTACCCACGAAATTCAGCGCGTTCACAGTGGGTACGACATTCACCTGGTGACCGGCTTCAACCAATGTCCGCAGCAAATAGCAGGACTTATATGCGGCTATCCCGCCGGTTACCCCCAGAACTATCCGGCTCATCGCAGCCGCTACTTACAGATCGTCGTCGAAAAGCGGTCCGAAATCGGTGTCAGACACAGCTTCTTCAGCAGCCGCCGCTTCTGCCGCCGGATCGTATTCTTTGCACTCCAAGACCCCTTGCTCTATCTCTCGCAATGCGATTGACAGCGGCTTTTCCTGGATGCCAATTTCCACGAGCGGCCCGACGTTTTCCAAAAGACCTTCCCCCAACTGCGAATAGTAAGCGTTGATCTGACGAGTGCGCTTTGCAGCGAAAAGTACCAAGCGGTACTTGGAATCTACCTTGTCAAGCAAGTCGTCGATGGGCGGATTGGTGATTCCTTCAGGAGTTTGAATGCTCAAGCTAATACTTTCTCGAAAAGTGGTGAAACCTCTAAGACCTACCAATGTTACCAATTCGGCTCCGGTCTGTCGATTGTAGGCAAACCTGGTGTTTGTCAATCTAGTCATCCAGAACTCGAATGCTGCGACGTTGCGACCGCGCGCAGCGCAGGCTCCGTATCGAAATCACATGTGAAGGCAGAGGCTAATGCCATTACCCTTGGTTTCGATACACCGATCTTAGGATCGGCACTCAACCCGCGTGCGCGGTTTCGATACGCCAGCATTCTGCTGGCACTCAACCAACGGGTCGGAGGCAACCAGCGGGTGGACGCAGACCGATGAGGGCTTCCAGTTCCAGTACCGCTTGTTCTAAATCGTCGTTTATGACGATGTGGTCGAACTCATCCTGGCAGGAGATTTCGTAGGCGGCAGTTTGCATTCGGATTTCAATCTCGGCCTCAGACTCCGTACCGCGTTTACGCATACGCTTCAGCAGAGTCTGAGGGGTTGGTGGCGCTATGAAGATAGTTCTTGCCTCCGGCATTTTCTCACGCACCTGACGTGCCCCTTGCAGATCAATCTCCAAGATCGCGTGCCGTCGGTTTGCAATGGCCTCCAGTACCGGAGCCTTTGGGGTGCCGTAGCGCGTAGTTTCATGCACCAGCGCCCACTCCAGCAACTCATCGTCAGCGATCAACTGATCGAAGTCAGCATCACAGACGAAATGATAGTGAACCGCATCGATCTCACCAGGACGCGGTCTCCGGGTTGTAGCAGAAACCGACACGAAAATCTCCAGATTTCGTTTACGCAGCGCAGCCACCAAGGTGCCCTTACCGACAGCGGCAGGGCCAGAAATGACAGTTAAATCACCGCTCACCGAATTCAGCCTTGAGACCTTCGATCTGCAATCTCCCTAAACCACGTATCCGCCGGTTGGGCGCAATGTTCAAACTCTCCATGATGTTTGCCGCCTTACGTTCCCCGACCCGAGGCAATGCCTTGAGGAGATCGGTAACTCGAAGTTGCGAAAGCGCAGCATCAGCACCTGCCTGTTCAAGTGCAGGTGTGAAAGCGAGTTGCCCTGATCGAATTTGTTGTTTGAAATCTGCCCGCTTTCTCCTTGCGGCTGTTGCAGCCTGCCGTGCATTTGCTAGCTCCTGTGCGGATAACCTCGGAATAGTCACTACGTTCTCCAGTTCGGGGGTCAGGGGTTAGAGTCTTGGTCTAAACCTTCCAATCGTTGCCCTTAGCTTATTGGTAATTGTATTTACCCTATTAATTTTGAGACTTTGGTACGCAAGGCTTGGGCATCGGGCCCTACGGATAGTAAACCTCGACCAACAACAGCTAATACGTGCTCAACTGCATCACCAAAGATAGCAGGAAGATCCTCCATCTTCCCGCCTTGAAAACCGATACCTGGCACCAGAATTGAGCCGTTGAAATCGGACAAGTCGCAACCTAAACTGCGATGAGTGCCGCCTACCACCAGCCCGATTGCTCGGTTTGCGGAATCCCGATTCATCTCGGTAGCGGCATCGATTATGTTTTGCACGACTGAACCATCCTGATTCAACGCCAACTGGACATCCGCTCCTTCAGGATTAGAAGTACGAGCCAACACATAGACGCCGCGGTCATTTTGATATGCAGCTTCTATCGCTGGCAGCAGCGAACCGAAACCCAGATAGGGCGAAATAGTGATTGCGTCTGCCGCCAACGGGGCATCTTTGGCGAGATAGGCAGCAGCATATGCCTCCATCGTAGAACCGATGTCGCCGCGCTTCACATCTAGGATGCTGATCGCGTCAGTTTGGTTGATGTCAGCCAGCACGCGCTCCAAAGCCGCAATCCCTGCCGAACCATACATTTCAAAGAACGCTGACTGCGGTTTGAACGCGGCAACCTGCTCTGAAAGCACATTCACCAAATGACGCGCACACTTCTCAGCCCCGCTCGCGGACACCGGCAGCCCCCAAGCCTTCAATAACGACGGATGCGGGTCAACCGCCACACACAGCGGCCCTTTTTCAAGCACTACTGCTCGTAGTCGTTTGAAGTAGGTGGTCACATTCGGCTCCTATCTGCTGAATTTAGCTGCATCGTCAAAGCAGGGCCTTTGAAGATAAACCCAGTGTAAAGCTGAATCAGCTCCGCGCCTGCATCAAACATAGATTTTGCATCGTCAAGACTCATGATTCCACCACATCCAATAACTGGAAGCTGGGTGTGTTCGGCGATATAACGTACGATTTCGACAGCTCTGGCGGTAAGCGGAGCTCCGGATAGCCCGCCTGCTTGCTCACGGAGCCGCTCATCGTTGGCTACCAGCCCTGTCCTTTCCAAAGTGGTATTGGTGGCGATTATCCCGTCAGCTCCATGCTCTGTAGCGTTGCTGATTACGTCGTCAAGTTGGCTCCAACTCAGATCAGGTGCGATCTTGATGAAGATCGGAACCGGAGAAACACCTTCGCGTTCGGCAAGTTGCCGCGACTGCTGCGTCAGCGCCCGCAACAGTGGGGCGAAATGTTCCCCATCTTGCAGACTGCGTAACTGAGGAGTGTTAGGGCTAGAAACATTGATCGCAAAATAGTCGGCATACTCAGCCAATATGGAAAAAGATGTCAAATAGTCCTCAATAGCGTCGGCAACAGCAACTATTTTGCTTTTCCCGATTGACACTCCGAGCGGGATTCCAGCTTTCAGATTGCCTCGCGCAATTCCGTATCGTTGCAGGGTCTTTGCTAGCTGTGCAGCGCCTGCATTATTGAAACCCATACGATTTATCAAAGCAGTTGACGAAACGGCGCGAAAGATGCGCGGTTTCTCATTTCCTGGCTGCGCTAAAGCGGTTACCGTCCCGAGTTCAGCGAACCCGAACCCTAGACTGTTCCAAGCCCGAGTTGCTAAGCCGTCTTTATCTAGTCCAGCGGCAAGGCCAATCCGATTGGGGAACTTTATCCCAGCAACCGTAGTAGCGCAGCCTTGGGTTTCGATTAACAGCTTAAGCAATGCCCGTATCGGTGCAAGTGAACCAACTCTGGCTAACGCCTTGATCGTCAGTTCATGAATCTGTTCTGGGTCGCGGGAAAACAGAACAGGTCGCAATAGCTTTGAATAGCCAAAAGCTACAAATGCCACTCGCCTATTCATTTCTTGGTCATTCTTGTTTACGCTGGGGGTTGCGCAGCTAATGAAGTCTCCGCTAGCTCATGCTCAACCGCTGCAATCCACGACTGTAACGGCCTAACGTCA
>WRJP01000024.1 GCA_009778535.1 Propionibacteriaceae bacterium
AAAAAGTAACCCTACGACCCGGAGGTCCCAAATGTCTACGTTTTCATTTGTAACAGCTGGCCGAATAGTTTTTGGAACCGGAAAAGTACAAGAGCTTCCATCTTGGGTTGGTGCATATGGAAGTCGTCCGTTTGTGATAACCGGATCAACTCCGGCACGCTATCAGCAGGTAATCGACCTACTGCCAGCAGCGGGCGTGTTCGGGGTGGGGAATGAGCCCAAAATAGAGAACATCCGAGACGGGGTGGCTGCTGCTGGAGAATATGGCGCTGACGTCGTCGTCGGGTTGGGCGGCGGAGCGGCAATGGACAGTGCGAAAATGATAGCCGCATTACTGACCAATGGCGGCGACCCGTTGGACTATGCAGAGGTGATAGGCGCTGGCAAGGTACTTTCTGTTGACGCACTACCTGTTATCGCCGTTCCTACAACTAGTGGAACCGGCTCCGAAGTGACCGCAAACGGGGTGTTGACTTCGGGCGAACACGGTTTGAAAGTTTCACTGCGGTCACCAACGATGCTGCCCAAGGTGGCCTTGGTCGATCCCGAGTTGACACTCAGCGTTCCACCGCAAGTGAGCGCGTTTTCGGGGTTGGACGCGCTGGTGCAATGCATCGAACCCTACGTTAGCGTGAAGGCGAACCCGATCACTGACGGTTTGGCGCAGATAGCGATTCAACGCGCGGCATTAGGGCTGCGGGCGGCGTTCTTTGACGGTGCTGATTTGCAGGCGCGCACCCATATGAGCATGGTTTCGCTGTTGAGCGGAATGTGTTTGGCGAATGCCGGGTTGGGTGGCGCGCATGGGCTGGCCGGTGTCATTGGTGGTGCTACTGGTGCGCCACACGGTGCGATTACAGCCTCAGTGATGGTGGCAGTTTGTGAAGCGAATGTGGCTGCGGCAAAAGCTGGACGCGGGGCTGCTGATGTCGTCGAACGCTATGCCCAGGTGGGACAGTGGCTGTGTGGAGAACAGTCAGCGCAAGCCGGTATCGCTTGGTTTGGTGAGACCGCTAGTCTGCTTGGGGTTCCGGGTTTGGCCGCACTAGGAGTTAGTGAAGACCAGATACCGGCTTTAGCCCTGGGTGCAACGAAGGCTTCGTCCAGCAAGGGGAATCCCGTCCAATTCAGCGCTGCCGAGTTTGAGGCGATCATCGCCGCGTCGCTGTAGCCGCCCAACGACAAGAAAGAGGTGCACTCAGACAGCGGGGTTGGAGCGTCCTCGTTGGTAGAGTAGGAGCCCTTGGCTCTGTATCGACGCTTCTATGTTTGTCAAGTTTCAGGTTTGTGTGTGGCTGGCGGTTAGGGCGCGGTAGGTGCGGCGGGCGAGGTGGCGTTTTAGGCAGCGTTGGATTTCTTTTTTGGTTAGGCCTTGTTCGGTTCGTTTTTGGACATAGGTTTTTGTTTCTAGGTCATGCGCCATTTTAGTGAGAACTATCATGTGGAAAGCGTTGTTTAATCGCTGGTCTTCTGCCCTGTTCAACCTGTGTCTGGTGGTGTTACCAGATGATGCTGGTATGGGGCACACACCGGCGATTTTAGCCCAGGCCGCCTCGGAATGGACACGGCCTGGGTGTGACCAGGTGGTGTAAATGATTCCGGCTGTTACCGGCCCGATACCGGCCATGTTTAACAGAATGCTGGCTGGGCTTTGTTTGATCAGTGTCGTCATGGTGGCAGCGTTAGCTGTCAACTGTACATCCAAGCATACTATGCGTTTTGCTAGGCGTATAGCTTCACTGCGGCAGGTAGCAGTGTGTATGTTTTCTACACGAGTACGCCAACAGGTGACAGAAACGATTTGGGTTTTAGTTAACGGTTTGCGGGCGTCAATACCAAGACTGACACGTCGCAGTAGCGCAGTTAACGCGTTAACTTTCGCGGTACGTTCAACACTGATATCTTCACGTGCTGTTATCAAGGTACGCAGCGCGCCACGAACACCACTATCGAGGCGCAGGTGGCGTAGCTGGCTTGTTTCTAACGTTAGGGTTACAGAAGCGATCTTTTGAGCGTCTAACGTGTCTGTTTTACCAACACCATGATTAGCGCGCCGATCCATGCGTGGCGCTTCAACAGTGTCATAGCCGGCTGTTGTGACAGCGTCAACTAGTGTGGCGCCGTAGGTTGCTGCACCCTCAATAACCCATAACACCGACATGTCAGGTTCGGTTCTACGCCCTACCCAGCTGATAGCACGAGACAACCCGCTACTAGTAACTGGGAAACTAGCAGTATCAATACTGTGTCCTGTTTGAGACAAGATAGACACACAATGGCTACGGGCATGTGTGTCCACCCCAGCGACAAAATCATATTTTTGCGCAACGATAGTCATAGCGGAAAAGTTTCCTTCCTGTGGAAAATAGTTGGTGGCTGACCGCTAACGGTCGGCGTCAACCAAGGCCAGGAATCACTACCAGACAAAACTGTGACGAGTCACAACCAGCAAGGGTTGGACATGCTTCTTATCAAGTCATGGTGGTGAGCCAAGGAAGATGCCGACCGTTCCGTTTGTAGCGGACATGTCGATACGAATGCACCACCAAAGCAGGCAAGAAACCGCGAGGGTCACACCACAAACAAAAACGATCAACACCATCCTGGCAGCCAGTCCCAGACCAGCCAACAAAAAGTCTCACAGAAACCGCGCACGCGGGTTGAGTAGGAACCTCCGGTTCCGCATCGAAGCCCAAAAGCGACTACAAGAGCTTCTGCCTTTACTCGTGGTCGATACGCTAGCTTCACAGCTAGCACTCAACCACCGGGTCGGCACTCAATCAGCGGGGGTTAAGCTGGCAGCAACCAGCCGTAAGCCTCACAAGGGACTTTTACCCAGCTTCGGCGAAACGGCTGAAATGACCCTGGAAAACCAAATCCAAGTTCTTTGTCTGTCCGTTCCGATGCTTAGCAATGATTAATTTTGCCATTCCCGCATCCTCGTGCGTAGATTCAGAATCCTTTTCACGATGCAGCAGAATCACAACATCGGCATCCTGTTCTAAAGCACCAGATTCGCGCAGATCGGAAAGCAACGGCTTCTTGTCTACACGTTTTTCAACATCTCGGTTAAGCTGCGAAATGGCGACTACCGGCACTTCCAATTCTTTGGCGAGCAATTTAAGCTGACGGGAAAACTCGGCGACTTCAACCTGGCGATTTTCAACCCGACGCCCTGACGACATCAACTGCAAGTAGTCGACGATAATCAACTTCAGGTCGTTGCGCCGCTTCAGCCTCCTGGCCTTCGATCTGATCTCCATGATGTTCATATTTGGTGAGTCGTCGATAAACAACGGCGCTGAGGAGACGGCTGACGTGTGGTTTGCAATCTTGTTCCAATCGCCGTCCTCAAGGCGCCCTCGACGAATATTATGGAGTTTGACCTGCGCCTGAGCGGAAATCAGCCGCATAACTATCTCTGATTTTGTCATCTCTAATGAGAAGAAAACCGTGGCCTGACTATGCTGAATCGCGGCTGCTCTGGCCAAATCTAACCCCAGCGTCGATTTACCTACTGCCGGGCGCGCAGCGACGATGATCAGTTGCCCAGGGTGCAGACCGTTCGTCAATTCGTCTAATTCTCTAAACCCTGTCGGAACTCCTGCCATCGTCCCATATTTGTAGAGCGCCTCAATTTCATCCACTGTCGGCCCAAGGAGTTTGCTAAGCGGCTCATAGTCCTCTGCGATTTTGCCCTCCGCGACTGAAAAAACCGCTTGCTGAGCTTCATTCACAATTTCATCGACATCGCCATGCGCTGCGTAGCTCAACTGGGAAATCTTTATCGAGGCTTCAATGAGCCTGCGCAGTAACGCCTTTTCGCGAACGATATTCGCGTAGTAGAAGGCATTTCCGGCTATCGCAACACTGGCGAACAAATCATGCAGATAGATGTGACCGCCAACTTTTCCAAGCACTCCGCGTTTCGTCAGTTCGTCGGCAACTGTGATGGCATCAGCAGGTTCTCCCCGTCCGTAGAGGTCAACGATGGCATCAAAGACGAATTCATGGGCTGGTCGGTAGAAGTCAGCGCCGCGCAGCACTTCCACAACTTCGCCAATGACATCTTTACTGGTCAGCATCGCGCCAAGAACGCTCTGCTCTGCTGAAAGGTCTTGCGGCGGCAGTCTTCCTGGCGCATCAAAGCTATCGCTTACGGGCAACAACTCTGCTACCGACATCGTCTTCTCCTACGTAGTTCGGGGTTTACTCTCAATAAGATATGTGGAGGCACCGACAATTTTTCCAACTCGTTCAGGGAACGATAATGGAACAATTTGGGCTCCACTGCAAGGATGGTTCTAACAGGAGTTGTGGATTTCGTGTGGATAACTTCGGCGCTGAACGGAAAGATATGTTGACAAGGTTGGGGGACGCCTGTGGAAATTGAAGGAAATCGCACCAAAAACCTTGTTTGACTAGGCAAAATAGACCGTTAAAGGTGTTGATAACTTTTTCTTTGCTCCCGCTTTTATGCTATGAAATCGGACTTGACAGATTAAGTACGACATGGTGTATAGCGTGTTTCCTAACAGTTTTGCACACCCTTTCCACAGCCGAATCTTGAAATAAATACCCCTACGGGGTATATTTTTCGTCGTTTGGAGGTGCAGATGGAAACACATGATTCACATCAAGATCAACTGTCACATTTGTCACCGTCCACAGTCGAAAACGATCAAGTTCACCCAGGCTACTTGGAGACGAAAGATAGCTATCTGAAACGTTTGCGTCGTATCGAGGGGCAAGTGCGCGGATTGCACCGAATGATCTGTGAAGAACAGTATTGCATCGATATCCTTACCCAGATTGCAGCAGCAACAAAGGCATTGGAATCAGTGGCGTTAGGGCTGCTTCATGAACATCTGAGTCACTGCGTGCTACAAGCAATACAATCCGAACCAGAGACTGCCAAAGAAAAAGTTGCTGAAGCTACCGCAGCTATCTCACGCTTCGTAAAGAGCTAACCGTAAAGGAAATCATGATTACGAACTACACCATCAGCGGTATCACCTGCCAGCATTGCGTTCGAGCCATCACAGCCGAAGTTGCAGCCATCCCAGGTGTAGAGCGAGTTGAACTTGAGGTCTCGGGTCAGCTGACACTGCATTCGCAGACTCCGATACCACCAGCGGAATTAGAAGCAGCTATCGCCGAAGCTGGTGAGACGTACTCAATTTCTGGCGCGTAGCCGCGAATATCCGACATGCAGCATCAGGCGGAATTAGCCATCACCGGAATGACGTGTGCTTCCTGCGCTGCCCGGATTCAAAACAAACTAAACCGGCTGGAATCAGTTTCTGCGCAAGTCAACTATGCGACCGCGAAAGCCACGGTGAGCTTTGATGATTCGGCTCAACTATCGGATTTGATCGCCGCAGTGGCAGCTATCGGATACCAAGCAACGCCCGCTAACCAGAAAGTAGACGCTCCCGATGCTGTCTTACATTCGCTGCAAACACGGCTCCTCGTGTCCCTTATCGTAGGAGTTCCAGTAATTGCGATGTCGATGATCCCGGCGTTCCAATTCCCCATGTGGCAATGGGTATGCCTACCGCTCGCGTTGATCAGTTACGGCTGGGCGGGTTTTGGTTTCCACAAAGCTGCGTTGGCGAATCTGCGGCAGCGTGCGACCTCGATGGATACTTTGATTTCTGTGGGAACCACAGCTGCCCTGCTCTGGTCGAGTTACGCGCTGCTCTTTGGAGATGCCGGACGAGTCGGGTTCTCGCACGAATTTCAACTGACACTGCTGCGCAGTCACGGATTAGCCAACATCTACCTGGAATCAGTGGCTGGAATAATCACGTTTCTGCTGCTTGGACGCTGGATAGAAGCACGTTCCAAAACAAAAGCCGGCGAAGCTATCAAAACCCTACTGGAGTTGGGTGCCAGCGATGTAAGTGTGCTTCAAGGCAAAGACGAGATCGCAGTCCCCATCACGCAGCTTCAAGTCGGGGAAATATTCGTAGTACGACCTGGAGAGAAGATTGCCACTGATGGCATAGTGATTCAGGGAACGGCGGCGGTCGATGTTTCATTGATGACTGGAGAGTCGCTGCCAGTTGAGGTAAGTCCTGGCGATCAGGTAATCGGTGCCACGTTGAACACCAACGGACTTTTGCGGATACGTGCAGAGCGGATAGGAGCCGATACCCACTTAGCGCAGCTGACCGAATTAGTGTTACAGGCACAAAGCGGAAAGGCTAACGTTCAGCGGTTAGCAGACCGAATCTCAGCCATATTTGTACCTGCGGTGCTCATCATTGCAGTGTTGACGCTGGCTCTGTGGCTGCTGGTTGGTGAGGATTTGGCTTTCGCGGCTGCCGCCGCTGTGGCGGTTCTCATCATTGCTTGTCCTTGTGCGCTTGGTTTGGCCACGCCACTAGCGATGCTGGTTGGAAGCGGACGCGGTGCGCAACTTGGTATTGTCCTCAAAGGTGTCGAAATGCTGGAGCGAGTGCGCTCGATAGACACCGTATTACTCGATAAAACCGGAACTGTCACCACGGGTCAACTTCAGGTCGTCAACGTCAGCACCACACCTGGCGTTAGCACTTCCGAATTGCTACGTTATGCAGGCGCAGCCGAAGCTGGCTCCGAACATCCGATAGCGGCAGCAATTAGTGAATACGCCCGTGCCCAAGTCGGCAGCCTCCCACCAATCACTGACTTCACAAATATCCCTGGTGAAGGCATCACCGCAAATGTCTTTGGACAGCTAGTGCGCATCGGGCGTAGCGACTGTTTGGGAGTTGGAACAGCCGACGCTACCGTGCCGGGCAATACCGGCGACGTAGGCCAGAATGAAACAAATAGTGCCACTGACCTCACCTGCGTGGAAGTGGCCTGGGACGGACAGCGCAAGGGTACGATTTCGCTCTCCGATGAGCCAAGACCCAGTTCCGCGTCCGCTGTTGAAGGTTTTCGTAAACTCGGGTTGAATCCGATCTTGCTCACTGGTGATAACTTAGCTGCTGCCGAGTATGTCGCTGCCCAAGTCGGAATTGACGAAGTTATTGCAAACGTTTTGCCCAGCGGAAAAGTCGCTGTGGTCAACGAGTTGCAGCTTGCAGGACATCAAGTTGCCATGGTTGGTGATGGTGTCAATGACGCTGCTGCGTTGGCGCAGGCTGATCTTGGCATTGCGATGGGGTGTGGCACTGATGTCGCTATCCAAGCATCCGATCTGACCTTGATGCGTAGCGATCTGCTGCTAGCTGTCACTGCTATTCGGCTTTCGCGTACTACTCACGCCACGATCATGACGAATCTATTTTGGGCTTTCGCCTACAACATTGCGGCGATTCCATTGGCGGCATTGGGGTTCTGCAATCCGATGATTGCTGGAGCCGCTATGTCGTTTTCTTCTATTTTTGTCGTGTTGAACTCGCTGCGAATCAGACGCTTCAAATAACGTGCCCGAAACTGGTTATACCCCGTTTCACATTCACCAACTGTTTGCCCAGGCCACTATTTCCTGGTCGGCTAGACTCGGCACGACCAAGTCGGCATCGAGAGCTTTATCGTCAAATGTGGGAACTGCAATGACGTAAAGACCAGCTCGTTTTGCAGCCGTCACGCCAGTTAGGGAATCCTCGAAAGCTACCGCCTGCACAGGGGCTACGTTGAGGGCTGCACACGCCTTGAGGTAGATGTCCGGTGCGGGTTTGCGGTTAGTAACGTCTTCAGCGGTAATAAGAATTGGGAAGTAGTGGTCGAGTTTCCCTCTGATTAAGGTGTCAACCACCATTGGCCTAGGCGAATTGCTGACTACAGCCATTGGTATTTGGTTGGAAGCTACGATTTCTACCAACTCCACAGCTCCGGGCATCGGCTGGGCGTATTGCTTTATCAACGTCGTAACGTTCTCCACTATATCGTCTCGGTATTGCTCCCAGGGTCGATGTTCGGGAAAGATTTTTGCCGCCTTTTTTGCCACTTCGTCGACGTTGACTCCCAACTGGGCTTTCCGAAATTCTTCAGTGAGTTCGACACCATTGCTTTCAAAAACCTGGAATAGAGCGGTATCCCAGTGCGACTCGGTTTCCATCAACAGCCCGTCGCAGTCGAAGAGCACGGCGGCTGGGCGTTGAATTTTAAGCATGGGAAAAGTTTACTAGAACCGCTTTACTACGCGCGGCAATGAGCGGTGAGCTTTTGGCGCGGTTGTTGCCCATAAGGATTAAGCAGCATAGGCTGTCAGTGAATCGCTATTTCGTTGGCAGCAGCTTGCTAGCGTGAGATTAGGAGTTAGTTGTGGGTTTTTTCGACAGATTCAAAAAGGACAAGCAACCAGACGAACCTGAAGAAGTCGATGACGAACAGATCGTCGAGTATGCCAAAGAAGTGATTTTGGCGGGTTTCTACACCTTCGATGAGGCCATCGAATCGGTTAGAGAATCCTTCGCTGACACAGCAGTCGCCGAGTTCCACCTTGACGAAATAACTCGTCATATCTGGGAGCAACGCTTAGCAGAAGAAGCAGCCTGGGATGCACCTGGCGATTACGCCAAGCTGGCGACAGCTTTCGAGCGATTGAACACTTCCGGCATCGTCGCGCGTATGAACTTCGCCTGCTGTAATACGTGTGGGCTTTCCGAAATCGGTGACGATCTGGCCAAAGACGCAGATGGCAGACCGGTAGCAGGTGGGTTTGCGTTCTTCCACCAGCAGGACTCCGCACGCCTAGTTGACGACGGTTTCCTACATCTGACGTTCGGAGCTTTCAAAGCCGCAGAAAATCTCCCAGCTGAACTGTTGGAAAAAGCCAGAGCCAAAGACCAGGTTGCCGCCGAGCAGGTACGAAACGAATCAGATCGCCTTGTCGGAGTCCAAATAGTTGCGGCGCTGGATGGCGTTGGGCTGGAAACCGAGTGGGAGGGAGACCCTGATCAACGCATCCTCGTTAACATCAATCAGTGGCGTAAACCACTGCCTACGCCTTGACGTGCATTTGCAACGATTGGCGAGGTAGCGTGAGTATCAGCCTAGGCCGACATAACCAGCCTCTAAGATCAACTGGGCACCCTCGGGGCTTTTGAGCCATTCCAGGAGTTGCCGTGTTGGGGAACCGGCGGGCTCGTCTTTGCGAATAACAGCGTAGAAATCATTGACGAAAGGGTACGCTCCGCTAGCGATAGTTTCCCTGCTCGGCGTCACTTCATCTACAGCCAGTATTTTTAACTCTGGTACGGAAAGCATTCGCGTTACATAGTAGAAAACTGAGTAGCCGAGAGCATTGCCGGTGTTCTGATAGCTGGCCACTGAGTCAATCAAGCTACCCATGCTGTCTGCCACAAGGGTGGTCGGTGCTTTTGCCAACTCAATATCTCCAGTTACGAGTTTGCGAAACAGGGCTTGCGAGCCAGATTCTTCGGGACGTTGGAAGGCAATGATCTCTTGATCGTTTCCGCCTAGCTGCTTCCAATTCGTTATTCCGGCGGTGTAGATGGCTCGAATTTCTTCTGTAGTGAGTCCCGAAACCAGATTGGACGAATTTGCGATGAAAACCAGCCCGTCACGTCCTATCGGGTGGTACTCCAACTCGGTCTCGTTGATCGTCATCTGATCTTTGGTGACTTCGTCAGGTTCGTAGGCGAGCAACAGCGTCGGACCGCTGGCAGGTAATGGGTTGCCGGTTTCTTCATTGATGACCTGACCCTCCCCATAGCCGCTGCTCAGATTCCGATATGCAGTAGGAGTCGTGGAGAAAACGCAAGCAGCATCAGCTTCAGTTTCGCTAACCCCCACGAGGCGCTGCATCAACAGCGAACATAGCGGAATCGTCGCGGTCGAGCCATCTAGCTTCGGGAAGTCCGCCAAGTTGAAACGCAAAGAAGTAGCAGGCGTTGACGCGCTGGGGGTTTCGCTAACGCTGGGAGCGGGTTCGCCAGCACATCCGAGAGTGCCAAATATCAAAACCAAACTCAGGGCTATAACAAACTTAACGCGCATCAATCCTCCAACCGATCAAATCGGATTTCTTTGTAGAGCCACTGGCCGCCGACATTGAGCAGGCCGCGGTAGCTGCCGATGACTGCCCAGTAGTAAATCCCAGCTGCTGCTTGTGACCCTTCCCAACTGGCGACAGCATTTGATCCCAGCGGTTTACCTGCGGCAGTTAGTAACACGATGTCGCCGCGGTTATTAACGCATCCAAGTAAATGTCGCGGCGCCAGATATTGCTCCGCAGAGATACCCAGTCCGGCTGGAATGTTGAAAATGTTTTCGGTTAGGTAACTGTATGCCTGAGTTAAGTCTCGCCTGACGGCAAAGCCTTTCAGATAAGGAATAAAACCGTCCGGAACGGTCAGCCATTTCTTAGTCTTGACGTTAAACACTTCATTGCTGCCGCTTGCCCAACCCCATTCATCAGAAACCAATCCCTCACCTGAGTCATTCCACGGGGTTAACTGTTTATATTCGGAAGAAAAGAACGCAAATGAGTCGTCTGCCCGCTTCAACATCCAACTTGAAGGGATGGTGACAATAATCTCAACGGCACCGGCGTAGCTTTCCGACGCTGGTGAAAATTCTTCATCAATGATGAAGTATTCCTCGTCGATGTTGACCAGCGCTTTACCGTCACTGAAGCTCGACGCTTGGTCGTAGCTTGGCGGCCTTAGCCAGGAGCCGTCAGATAGCTTGCGATACCCATACTTTTCGCTCTCGTCGTACCACGGAATCAAATCGCTGGCAGTGTAAAAGGTATTCAAGAAGGCATCGAAATTCTCCGGCTGCAGGTAGTCGACTACTTCCCCGCTGTTAGCTGTCAACATCCAATCTGGAAGCGTGATTTCCTGATTGTTGGCAAGGTCGTAGATGAAATAGTCCAAAACCATTCCTTCACTGAATTCCACGTTGACGATGTAGCGATCTAGGTAGCACCGCAGTGACGCAGCGGGTTTGTTGGGGATTTGCTTAGTTACGTTTCCGTTCAAATCCAGCAGTTCAATGTGGTCTTCGGTGCTCACCGCTACCGAAGTTGGGACGCCTTCGGAGTCTTTACAAAAATCGAACGAGAAGTATTGCTCGGTGATTCTGCGCCCATCGGAAGTAATGAAGCCATATCGGACGAAAAGGGTGTCCGCAATGTAATCACCCACAAATGATGTCGGCCACAGCATCGGCTCACCGGTGGTACTTGCCAAGGCGTTTTCGGCTGGAACAGTTGCTGAAGGATCAGTATCACCTGGTATCGGCGGCACGGACGAGGAGGGGACACATCCAGCTAGTAAGGCACAAATAGCAATGGCAGCAATAAACTTCCCAAATCTCACACCACAACGTTAGCGCCTAGCAGCAACTTTGCAGGGAGCATTGGGTGTCCTGAGCTGTGAAGTTGGTCACAGTCTTGCGAAAAATGTGTCCAATCAACTTTCACATGATCGGTGGCTGACGCTCTAGCGCGACTGCTTTGCCATCAGAATCTATGTGGACGACCACAAATGCTGCTGGTCGCAGCGGCTTGGCTGTGATTCCCGCCGCCACCGACATCAGTGGCAACACCGGCCGGTGTCCGCAAACTGCCATAGCGCAACCACTGCTGGCAGTCTCAGCTAGCAAGCGTTCCACCAACTCGGTCACCAACCAAGGTGCTTGTGCAGCATCTTCCTCAGATAGCGCCGCCCAGCCTTCGATTTGCAGTTTCGCATCTCTGGCAAAGGGTTCAAAAGTTTGGATGCAGCGCGTCGACGTGGACGACGCAATCTTGCGTACCCCATAAACGTCCAGCAAACTGACCAGTCGCTGGCTCTGCAACTGGCCGTGTTCAGCGAGCGGACGGTGCCGGTCGTCACCAACCCAATCACTGCGCGCCACAGCCTTGCCATGCCGCACGATGAGAAACGGCGTGGTGGGAGGCAGTGTCGCAGCTTGCTTAATCAGCAGCGGGTCCTCGGGATAACTTGCCTTCGGCAGGGCTTTACTTAACGGGAACCAGCGCACTCTGTCGACTTCGGTATTCGGTACGTGTCCACGATCTTTCCGCACGGCTGCCCGCCAGTAGGAAACTGTTTTCAGTGCGCTTCCAACTTCAAAACTGATGGTATCCAGCGGAGTTTGGATATCAACCTCTACTCCGGTTTCTTCCAGAGTTTCACGGAAGGCGCACTCCACGAGAGTTTCGCCCTGATTCAACTTGCCCTTTGGCAGACTCCAATCGTTGTAACGCTTTCGGTGTACCAGCAGTACTTCAGTTTCGACTCTGCCATTGCGCAGCACTACCGTCCCAGCAGCTTGGATATTTGCGGTGCTCAACTACGTGCCGATCTGCGCTGTCCCAATTTGCTGATCAAATGCTCCTGGAGTTCGAGCAGCGGCTTGTCGCCGACAGCAGTACGCTTCGTCCAGGTATCGCCCTCAAGCCACCATGACGCCGTGCCTTCGTCGAATACCAGATCAAAAAGATTCCCGATTTGTGCAATGTGGCGCTGGTTGTTGATGGCCACCAGTCCCCCCCCCCGCCGGTCAAGATTGCGATGCATCAGATCAGACGACCCGATAGCCACCCGAGGCTTGCCAGCATTGGCGAACCAAAAAGCGCGTGAATGCTCCAAGAACCTGCCCAGAATGGAGCGCACTCGGATATTGTCGCTCAGCCCGGAAATGCCAGGTTTCACAGAACAAATTCCGCGCACCCACAGGTCGACTTGTACCCCTGCTTGGGAGGCGCGGTACAGCGCATCAGTAATGGTTTCGTCAATGATCGAGTTCACTTTAATGCGGATGCCCGCCGGTTTGCCTTGACGGTGATTGGCGATCTCTCGCTCAATCTCTGTGAGTAAGCCGATTCGCACCCCTTTTGGAGCCACTAGAAATCGCTTGTAGGTCTCCTGGGAATCGGTGGCGATGTGGCTAAAGATGTTTTCCACATCACGTGCGACGAACGGGTTTGCAGTGAGCAGCCCCATATCTTCGTAGAGCCGCGCCGTCTGGTGATTGTAGTTTCCGGTACCGATATGGCAATACGTTCGCAGCCCGTCTCGTTCGCGTCGTACCACCATCGCCAACTTGCAATGCGTTTTAAGACCAACCATCCCGTAGATGACGTGGCATCCGGAAGCCTGCAACTTGTTAGCCCAGTTGATGTTGGTGGCCTCATCAAAACGCGCCTTTAACTCGACGACGACCAGCACTGATTTACCAGCCTGCGCCGCCTTAATCAACGCATCGATGATGGGAGAAGCCGACTCGGAGGTTCGGTAGAGAGTTTGCCGAATGGTGAGAACGTCCGGATCTTCGGCAGCCTGCTCAATGAAACGCTGCACGCTGGTTGCAAAGGCGTCATAGGGATGCTGCAACAGCACGTCCCCGGTGCGGAGCGCGCGAAAAATGTCAGCTGACTCTGCACGTTCAACAATCGCCAACTCGGGGTGTGTTTTGGGAAGGAAGGGCTGATATTTCAGTGATTCCATTTCCAGATTCGCCAATTCGTGCAGCGAAGTCAGGTCAAGCATGCTCGGAATCCGGAAAACCTCCGATTCCTGCATGTCGAGTTCGTGCAGCAGCCGCTCCAACGCGCGGTGATCCATATGAGTTTCGATTTCCAACCGCACAGGAGGACGGTCGGTGCGTCTGCCTTCAAGTTCCTTCTCCAAGGCTGATAGTAGATTCTCGGCATCGTCCTCTTCGACTTCTAGGTCTTCGTTGCGAGTGACCCTAAAGGACGCATAGCTATCGATCTGCATACCGCGATACAGTCCGCGCCCCAACTGTTGCGCCATGACTACTTCGAGGGGGATGAAGCGATAATTTCCTAATGGCACGAAGCGCGGCAAATTCGTCGGAACTTTTACTCGTCCAAAACGCTGCATGCCGGTTCTAGGATTACGAAGCTGTACCGCCAAACTGGTGGAAAGCCCAGAAACATACGGCATCGGGTGCGACCCATCCATAGCTACCGGGTCGAGCACTGGCCGGATTTGGGTTTCAAAATGTTCTTCCAGGCTGGCCTGTTCTTGCGCTGTGAGTTGTTCCCAACTCAAGATTTTGATTCCGTTTTCAGCTAATTCGGGACGGATGGTTTCATCGAATACGCGGTAGGCATCGGCGGTCATCTCGCGGGTTTGCCGGAAAATGACGTCGTATAGCTCTCTGGGCAGAAAACCAGAGGAACTCCGCACCGCAATGTCAGCATTGATGCGTCGCTTCAGACCCGCGACTCGGACGCGGAAGAATTCGTCCAAATTGTTGAAGAAAATCGCCAAGAACCTAGTTCGTTCCAGCAGTGGGACGCGCAACTCATCCTTGGCAAGGTCGAGCACTCTGTTATTGAACGCCAGCCATGACAGTTCACGGTCGGAGAAACGATTCTCGGGAAGCTCTTCTAACCCAGGGTCGTCTAGGAAATCAAAAACCACCACTACCTCCTGGCGCGTAGAGAACATCTCGGCTGCTTTCGGCGAACCCGCTTCTAAGATACAAGTTCAACGGTATGGTTTCTGCAATATCCACGTAAAGAAAGACGCTCTTTACTCCCGCGTAAGCTAATTGAGCCATTCCTGCAAACAGTAATTCACTTCCGTAGTGGCTGCCTTGGCTGTCGGGAGCGACCGCTATGACATACACCTCCGCGCGTTGGGGGTCATGGCGCTTTGTCCAGATGAAGCCCACCAAACCCTTTGAATCGAAGCCCAAAAGCAGTCCGGCAGGGTCGAACCATTCTTCACACATCCGTTGTTCGAAATCAGCTCTGGTCAACTTCCCTTGTTCTGGATGTGCAATAAATGCTGAAGCGTTCACCCGCACTACCTCGTCCAGATCGCCGCAGCTATAGTGGCGGATTTGCAGCGTCTGGCTCGGATAGTTGTTTGGCGAGTCCAGCGTATTTTCCAAAATCGCCAACTGGCGGATTGGGAGATACCCGAGTTTGCTAGCTAACTGCCTAGCGCCAGCAGTGTTTCCGAATGCCCAAACCGGAGTTAACTCCATCTCTTGCAGCAGTGTCGTCGCTAACCCAAGTCGGCGCTGGGTGGGAGCAACTACTAGCTGCGCCGTGTGGTAACGCAGGTCAGCTTGAGCATAGCCGCAGATCGCATCGCTGGATTTGATGGTGAAATGGGAAATTTGCGGGTTCGGTGCAGCTTGCAGATTCCAAATCGCAGTTTCATTCAACGGGTAGTGGCCGTCTGTGATCTCGGCTGTAGCGGCGAGTGACAAGATGTCAGCTATTTCCTGTTTGGTTAATCCACCCATGCCGCAACTATTCTTCGTCGGTATCGGTGTTTGGTGCGAAACGGTATCCGACGTTGCGAACTGTGCCGATCAACGATTCATGATCGGGGCCAAGTTTTGCGCGCAGTCGCCGAACATGAACGTCAACAGTGCGGGTGCCGCCGTAGTAGTCGTAGCCCCAAACATCAGCGAGTAGGTGTTCGCGGGTGAATACCCGACCTGGTTGTTGTACTAGATATTTCAGCAATTCAAATTCGGTGTACGTCAGGTCAAGGGGTTTGCCGTCTTTCGTCGCCGAGTAAGCCACATCGTCAATGGTGATACCACTGGCCGAAATCAACGAGTCTTTTACTGCTGCGGTCAACAGCTTAATGCGAGCTTCTATTTCGGCCGGACCGGCAACGGCCATCACGAAATCAGACAGTCCCCACTCGGGGGAGATCGTCGCCAATCCGCTCTCATTTACCACCAATATCAGCGGGACGGTGCTTCCTGCCGATTTTAATAACCGCGCCATCGTTCTAGCGCCTGCCAAGTCTGTGCAGCAATCCAAGAAGATCAAATCAACTTTTGCAGCTTGGGTCAGAGCTTGGGTGTCGGCTGGAACAGCAATGATTTCATGGGGTAGCAAATCTAAGGCTGGCAGCACCTTATCAGGGGTGACTTCACCAGCCTTGCTACCAATTACTAGTAACTGCGCCATTCCATCCTCCACTTGCAAGGATAGCGAACAACCTCGTCGACACCGACTCTGAGGTCGGCGGCAACCTGCTGGCAGAAGTTAATCAGCAACGGAAGGGTAATCAACTATTAGGGTGACTGGCCCGTCGTTGACTAAGGAAACTTGCATCATCGCTCCGAAGCGTCCAGTCGTCACTTCTGCGCCCAGGTTCCGCAAAGCACGCACAAAGGATTCGACAAGGGGCTCACTGTGTGTGCGCGGCGCTGCCTGGTTCCAGGACGGGCGTCTTCCTTTGCGAGTGTCGGCATACAGCGTGAACTGGCTCACCACCAATACTGGAGCTGCTTTGTCGGCAGCGCTGAGCTGCCTGCCAGTCGCATCGGCCTCGAAAATGCGTAGCTGCCAAATCTTTGCTGCGAGCCTTTCCGCAACCGCCTCGTCGTCGCTATGTGTGACTCCCACAAATACACACAGTCCCAATCCGGTGAACT
>WRJP01000025.1 GCA_009778535.1 Propionibacteriaceae bacterium
CCACTCATCTTCATCACAGCCTTGCGGAACTGGAAGAGTGAAGAAAGCCTCGGTTGCTTCACAGACGATACCTCCCGATGCGTCACCTTCAACACCTTCTTCATAGGGCAACCAGTTGCAGCGAATACTATCCAATAGTGTAGAAAAAGCATAGAAACTATTAGTCTTAAAATATGTAAGAAGTTCATCATTGGCATCGGCAGGAACCCCATCACACACGATCTGGCTAACATCCGCAGGCAGAATAACCCCATTGAGACAACTCACAATAGTTGGGCTCACACTCGGACTTGGACTCACACTGTTTGTTGGTACAGGAATCGGTATAGGCGTTTCTGACACAGACGGCACTGGTGGTTCTACACCGTTACAGCCACTCACAGCCAGAACAACAGCTATAGCAACCGCAGCCTGCACTAGAGGAAAGATTTTCACAATCTACCCCTTCCAAGACACCGCAGGCAACGAAACGCAAATCAATCAAGTTTGATTCGGTAGAAGCTACGCTCAGATGTGGCACTATCATAAGTGACGCCACTGAAGTACAGGTAGCCATCAACCACACCAGAAAGAATGGAAACATTAACTTCAGCATTGTCAGTCATACCATACGACTCAGACTTGCCTATTACACTCTTATACAGCTTGTTGAAACCAGCACCAACCTCACTTGACTCACCTATATACAACAACTCATTGTTTCCTTGCCAGAACACGCTTAGGGAGTAACTATTTGGCATTGCATACAGTATTTGCCCTGTTTCCACTTCAAAGACTGTGACAAGGTTGTCAGCAACGACAGCTACTTTGCTGCCATCAGCCGAAAGCGAAACAGCCGCAATATCCCAACGGACACCAAGGGGAATCCTTACAGTATGTGAACGTTCACGAAATGAAAGGTCAAGGGCACACTCCACTAGGACTGTTTCAACACCTGGTATGTCGTAGTCTTCTCCATAGTCATTACAGAACACCGCAGCAATAGCACCTGAAGCTGTATCGGCAAGAAAGCCATCATCTGCTCCGCGAGCAATCCCTTCCGATACCGGCAGTTGTATCGTTTCCACGAAATCTCGACCAATACGCAAAATACGACCATCATCAACAACCTGGACACCCCCTGGCACACACCTGCCAGGCACAGGCGGCAAACGATCTAACACCACCTCATTTGACTTCAGCACGCTCAAATCACCGATTACAGAATCATAGATATGGGCTTTTCCACCAGCTAAAATGATCACTTCATGATCGGAAATATTACAAACCGAATATACATCATCTGCCAACACGCGCGGATCAGCCAAACTCACATCATGGAACAAAAGTACGTCCCCAACGTCATATGTCAAAAACATTCCCTGACCAACAGGAACAATGCCATCACTGCCCACTGAAACGACCTTCTCTAAAGGTCGCGGTGTCGAAATTGCTTTCACCACACTCGAAAGGTCATCTCCCACACTCACCATCGCCGAGTAGCTAGTTGTTGGGTCTTCATCACCGCCCCATTCGGAGGCACTACTATCAGGTAACTCCACACCATCTGGAAGCATATAAACCGTGACCGTGTAATCCCCCACTGGCAACACAACCTGCGGCTGATCTGAACGGACACGAAGCCCCTCAAACAACAACTGATACGTAAAATACACAAAACCAGTCGCCTCCACCACTAACTGGCCATGGCCAACCGGGAACTGACGAACAACAGAAGGCGAAGTATTACCAGTGACAGTCGGCGACAAAGAAACCGACGGCGTCGGGACTGGAACACACCCAACGACACAGACAACAATGGCCGCGATCACAACCCAAACAAAAACTGACTTTCGCCTCATAACAGGTTGTCCTGACAACACTAGATTAGAAAATGGCATTGTGACCTCACTAGTGAAGAACGGACGTGATCAAGACACCTTGACCCTGTATCCATGTCCTGGTTCGTCAGAATCATCGCTGAAACCCATGATGTACAGATATCCATCAACAATAGCTGTGGTCGCAGATACGCTAACGCCTGCCGCAGCAGAAGTTATTCCGCGTGACTCTCGGTTAACGAGATCCGCGACAAACAACTCACCAGGGTAATCTCCTTGATAAACGAGAGCGTTGTTGGATCGCCAATAGATGGCATCAGACTTGCTTGGAACCACATACAACAGCGTTCCGTCGGCTGCATCGTAAATATGTAGCAAGTACTCATCACACACTGCAATTCTACTGCCATCAGGTGAAACCGATACATCGAATTGATTAACTTGCGTGCCAAGACTCACCCGATGTTGTCTACCGTTGGATTGATCGGTGATCACCAATGTGGCATCAACAACATCTTGGATTTCTGGACTATTCGGATCACCTATGCTCCTTGTGATGGCGACTACAGCTACTGTGTCTTTCGCTACAGCAACAGACGGGATGCCCCAATTACTGGTGGCCAACTCTCCCAAGGACGACACATCAAACGTCTCAGTAAAGGAGCGTCCTATGTGCGTGATCTGCTCACTGGAAACAAACTGCAAAACACCATCAACACACCGCCCGGATTGAAAATCAAAGGCGCTCCACTCCACGCCTTCTGGCTCAAACAAAGTGAAATCACTAGTGCCAATGTCAAACACAAAAGCCTTGACTTCATCACCAAGCAATAAGACCTCGTGCTCGTTCAAGTAACACACCAAATCGACACGATCAAAGGGTAACGAGGTCCCAGATGCTGCCCCCTCGGAATTGTAGACATACGGCTCGTGAGCAGAGTCGTACACCAAGTGACGACCATCACCCAACGGAAGAATGTAATCTCGTCCTTCCATATTGTTGACAAGCTTCTCATAGGGGCGTTGCTCAGAAACGGGAACGACTGCAGTGATTTCCATATTTGGTTTAACCGTAACGTTCGTAGCGTATCTAGTTGAATCAGTCATATAGACCACGAGGGCATATTCACCAGCTGGAAGAACCAACTCAGACTCACGAGACTCTTCTGGCCATATCTCAAACAAACTCCCATATGTGAAATAGTCCAGTTTCGGGGTGTACACCTGCAGCCGACCATTGTTACTTGCAGGCGGAGACTTGGAGGGAGAAGGCGATACTGGTGTCTGAGTCGGAATAGCCGTCGGCGACGGGGTAGGCTCGCACCCAGAAAATACCAACACCAAAGTCAACGGCAAACACACCCAAACTGGTATCTTTGTTCGTGTTGTGCGTTGAACCTTACGTTTGTTTGCACGTGAGCTAGCCTGCTTTTGCAGGCGTGAGGCTAAGTTATCGTTCATTTCGGTAGCTTCTTGTAGAGGTTTTGCAGTTGGGTACCAAGATCACCTTTGAACTCGTACTTCTTCAACCAATCTTTCGTTGGACATGTACCCAGTGATGCAGCAACTCTGGGACGTACCCTGGCAGTACTAGCGTCAATATGAAGGTGCGGGCCTCCTGGCGTCCCAGATTTAACATAGCCAATTACGGTACCTGCCTTAACTGGCTGGTTCTTTTTCACCTGGATGGCAGTTTTCATGTGGGTGTAGAAGTAATCAATGCTGTTCTTGGAGTCCCATATCTGGACGCTAGAACCAAAACTGTCGTTGCTGATCTTGACGTCAATCACAACCCCTTCGTATGCGGCAAGTACTGGTGTACCGGCTTTCACCATTAGATCAACTGCCCAATAGCCAGGGCATACCTTGCCGTGATAGCTCTGCTCTTTCGTGAAATAGGATTGGTTCAACTGACTTTGTTTGGTGATGGCAAGCGGGAAGGTTAGCCCTTTTGGCGCCCACGATGGTGCCCCAATAACTGGCGCGGTTGTGGGCGTAACTGGTGGTTTATTTGTTTGCACGGTCGTGGCGGCAGTTTTGACGGTGAAGTTGATGGTTTTGGTTGCTTGGTTTTTGGTGATGTCGGTGGCGGTTACTGTGTATTTGTAGTCGCCTGTTGGGAGTTGGGAAAACTTTAAAGCACTATCCCAAACATTCAAGTTGAAAGTGGCACCTGTGGAGGTGACTGTTCTACTACACGGATTGGTGGTGCCACATATAACAGTTCCACCACCTCGGGTAGTGATCTTCGCGGTAACACTGGCGAGTTTATAGTTCGAGGAAACTGTGCCTGTGACAGTGACAGGTTTACCCTTGGCCAGCGGGTTTGGGACAGTGTTCACCCCAGTGACAGCCAAAGTAGAAGTAGTTGCTGTTGCTGGGGTGACATTCACGGTTGCTTTGGCTTGTTTGCTACCATCGGCGGTAGTGGCCGTGATTTGGGCAGTGCCTTGCTTGATGCCAGTGACTACCCCTTTGGTGTTGACAGTAGCAACAGTTTTGTTACTAGAAGCCCAAGACAGGTTCTTGTTCGTTGCGTTAGCTGGGGTGATCGTAGCTGTCAGAGTGGTACTGGCACCAGTTTTGATGTTGACAATGGTTTTATCAAGTTTGACCCCAGAAACTTTCACTACCGGGGTGACCAAAGTAAAACTTTGCCGGTAAAGCTGTTTGGTTTCAGGTGACACGTCACTGGCAGTAATGGTGTAAGTGTAGCTACCAGGTTTAGTCAACTTACTGAACGCCATTTTGATGTTCATCGTGTTCGAGGGAGTGTATTTGGTTTTACCAACCGACTCACTAAAACTGTAAACCGCTTTCCCTGTAGAATCCAAAATCTGTCCAGTGACCGTTCCAATCGTGAAACCAGAAGTGATAGTCCCAGACACGTTAACAATCTGACCCACCGGTAGCACGCTAGGAACTGGTTTAACCCCCGAAATAGCCAAACCAGCCTTCACCGTGACCTTCGCTACAGCAGTTTTACCCCCATCGACAGTTTTCACCGTGATATTGACAGTGCCAGCTTTCTTGCCTGTAACCACACCCTTAGCATCCACAGTAGCAACGCTCGTGTTACTCGAAGACCAAGAAACACCCTTATTCGAGGCGCTGGCTGGAGTGATCGTCGGGGTCAGTGTGCTTTTCGCGCCTACTTTCAACGTCAACGCTGAAGAACTCAACTTCACCCCAACAACCGGCACACTCACTTTCACCTGCACAGTAGCAGTTTTACCACCATCGACTGTTTTCACCGTGATCGTCGCGTTACCGGCAGCCCTACCAGTAACAACACCACCAGCAGACACAGTAGCAACGCTCGTGTTACTCGAAGACCACGTCAGGTTCTTGTTCGTAGCGTTGGCTGGAGTGACGGTTGGAGTCAACGAAACTGTGCCACCCACATTTATGCTAGCTGTGGCAGGTTTCAAAGACACCCCAGAAACAGGCACATTCACTGCCATAACCTGAACTGTTGCACTGCTAGAAACCTGTACCCCATGCGAAGAAACACCCATCAACATGACCGTCGCAGAACCAGCAGACCTACCCGTAACAACACCAGTGGCAGAAACACTCGCTACCGCAGTGTTACTTGATGTCCACGACAGTTTCACATCATTGGCATACGGTTGCATAAACGAGCCTTGCAACGCGACAGTGCCACCAACATTCACAGACGCACTAGCTGGGGAAACTGTTACAGACATTGGTGGAATATGGACACTAGACTTCAACACCCACACCCACCTGTCAGGATGGGCATCATCGGTAGGGAAAACAAAACTATCTGGGAACTGAACCCTGACCCAATCAGCGGAAAAACTCAAAAACGTAGCCTTAGTATCAACTGGAAGCGTGCCACGAAAAATAGTTGCAGCACTACCACCACGATGCATACGTGCACCAGCAAGCACAACAGTGTCAGGAGTTTGCACCCCAACATTGGAATACACCGTGATAAAAGACGTATCCGATGCTGTACCCACCTGGTTAGAAACACTCACCCGTAAAGTAGTAGTGCCTTCCTTGACACCAATAACAGACGCAAACAACCCGTTAGACACAACCCGAGCAATAGAAGGATCATCAACAGACCAAACAACACTATCCACATCACCAGAAACAACAGCCTCAAACCCGTCACGAGTAGCACCAACCAACACCAGCCTCGTCAACGCATTAGCACCATCAACACGTAAAGACACCAAAGGAGGAGCAACCGCCGCAGCCACCACCGGCTCAACAAAAGGCTCAAACAACGCCCCAGACTCAGACTCCAGTTCCAATTCCGGCTCCAGTTCCGATTCCGGCTCTGGTTCTAAACTAGGACTAGGCTCCAAGCTTGGACTAGGCGTCTGCTCAGGCTCCGTGCTAGGACTAGGCTCAGGCTCCGGGCTAGGACTTGGCTCTGGGCTAGGGGCAGGGTCAGGCTCACCACCAGGAACAGGAGAAGGCTCCACACTAGGCTCAACCTCACCAGACTCCACAACCACAGGAGTAGACTCCCCATCCCCCCCCAAGCAGCAGGGGCAACCCCAACAAAAAACAAACCAGCAGAAACGATCGCTACACAACAACGCCGAACAAAATCCTGTACAACCACGAGAACTCCTGGACAGAAATAGGGACGGCAGACACCTTCAACCTACAACACGCGCCACCCACCCCGCAACAAAAACGGCAAAAATGTTTGAAAAATCGTCGGTTGCCGTTATCAAAGGCACTCTACCGGCTGTGAGACAACCAGCGGGAAGTTGACGCGTGGGTGCGGTATCATGGCTTGGCAATAGCCCGAATGCGGGCTTTTCGTATTTTGGGAGTAGCGATGGCCGGAATAGTGGTTGTCGGCGCACAATGGGGCGACGAGGGCAAGGGCAAAGCGGTAGACATCTTGGGCGCGCGTGTCGACTACGTTGTGCGCTATTCGGGTGGAAATAATGCCGGGCACACCTTAGTTGTCGGCGACGAGAAATACGCGCTGCATCTGCTTCCATCTGGGATCCTCAACGAAAACGCAATCCCGGTGATAGGCAATGGTGTCGTCATCGACTTAGATGTGCTGTTTCAAGAGATTGACGGGCTAACTGCCCGTGGATTGGATGTTTCAAATCTTCTTATTTCAGCAAATGCGCACATTATCACCGGCTATCACCAGATCATCGACAAGGTGACCGAGCGATTTCTGGGAAAGCACAAAATTGGCACCACTGGGCGCGGTATCGGCCCGGCCTATTCGGACAAGGTGAACCGTATTGGCATCCGGGTACAAGACTTGCTCGACGAATCCATATTGCGCCAGAAGGTCTCCGCAGCCTTGGAGCAAAAAAATCAACTGCTGCTGAAACTGTATAACAGGGCTGCTATTTCAGCAGATGCCATCAGCGAAAACTTGCTGAGCTATGTGGAACGATTGCGTCCAATGGTCACTGATACTTCACGCGTCCTAAACCAGGCGCTGGACGCTGGAAAAATAGTGCTATTTGAAGGAGCCCAGGCTCACCATTTAGATGTAGACCACGGCACCTATCCCTATGTCACTTCATCCAATCCAGTAGCAGCGGGGGCGTGCATCGGCGCTGGTGTGGGGCCGCGACGAATTGATCGTGCGATAGGGATTTTCAAGGCCTACACCACCAGAGTCGGAGAAGGGCCTTTCCCAACCGAACTGAAGGATGAAGCTGGAGAAAAACTGCGTGCGGACGGCGGCGAATACGGAACCACAACTGGGCGTCCGCGCCGGTGCGGGTGGTTTGATGCGCTCGTAGTAGAGGCTGCTTGCATGGTCAATGGTTTTACTGACACCTTCTGCACCAAGCTGGACGTTCTGACTGGTTGGGAGAAAATACCGATTTGCGTGGCATATGACATCAATGGGGAACGCACCAACCAGCTACCGATGACCCAAACAGATTTCCACCACGCGGTTCCGGTCTATGAATTCCTCGACGGCTGGAGCGAAGATATTTCCACGGCGCGCAGCTTCGCTGATTTGCCGCGCAATGCGCAGGCGTACATACGCCGGCTCGAAGAATTGATTGGAGTCCGGATTTCTGGAATCGGCGTTGGCGCTGACCGCGAGGAAACCGTCGTCATCCACGATTTGCTGTGACTTATTTCCCCACGTCTGGGGCAAGTAGAGGTTGTCGCCCTTGGCGTGGGTGTTCTCGCAGGTTGAGTAGGAGCCGTAGGCTCACAGAAACCACGAGTAGATGCAGAAGCTCGTGCCGTCGCTGTTCGTCATGCTGCGGACGGGTGAAAACCGTCTCGCAGTATCCATGTCACGAAAGACGCATTCTTGTTTAACGACTATTTGCGATGGATCCCGCGATTGACACGCGGGATGACAAGAGAGGGCACTCAATCAGCAGGAGAGAAGTCGGCGGCAACCAGCAGGGTTGGGGCATTCACAGGAATCTCATAGCATTTGTACAACCGATTCTTTATGATGCGACGCAAGCTAGATCAAGTTGAAACTTAGAACTATGATTTGATCTAGGAGGAATGGATGGACGAGTCTGCAAAAACCGTGAATTCAGGCGGAAAAGTGCCTGAATCCGCTTCGCAACCCCAAACTCCTGCTTGGCTCGCCACCGCGAGCAGCGAAGCGTACCCCCCGAACAACCCACAACCGTTCTTTACGCCTGAACTTCCGGCAACTGGCTACAACTCCAGCTATAACCAAGCTGACGGGTATCAAACGGCTGCGCCACAAATCTCCCCGTGGGCACCGCCGGAATATCAAGCAGAACCAGAAAAATACTTCCCACCCATGCAGGCTCCGACTGCACCGTCGGCATCCGCACCAAGCCCAACCGCATGGAATACCAGAACGCCAGCCACTCCTCCAACCCAGCAAATCCCGACTAACTACCAACCCAGCCTGGGACAATATGCGGCACAATATCCGCCTGCCGGAACTTCTGGGTACTTTCCGAACCCCCAAGGGTACGTGCCCCACCCCGGCACACAAACGCAATACACATACCCCCACCCTGGTGCACAGCCGAATCCGTATCCGGCTTCCGGAGGCTACTACCGCTGGCCGCCGAGCGCTCCCACCACCACGACAGTAGAAAAACCCGCACCGAAGAAACATGTGGGAAGAACCGTCATATCGCTTTTGCTGGCTTTCATGCTGGGTGCAGGCTCTTTTGCCGTAGGCGGCAGAATCATCTCTGAGTTCACCCCATCGACCAGCCGCGTCAATCCGAATCCCCCACAGAACCCCGTACCGAATCTTCCAGACCGGCCAAATCGCAACGACACTCAACCCGAAGCTCCAACCAGCAATGACATGCCGGTTGTGAACTCGTACTCGAAAGGAATAGTGTTCATCACCGGCTATTCGGCTGGGGCAGAAAGCGCCGGAACCGGAATGATTTTAGAATCCACCGGAAAAGTGCTCACGAACTACCATGTGGTCGCCGGTACTGATTCACTCACTGTAAGAGTCGCTGACACCAATCAGACCTACACCGCCAACGTATTAGGATTCGACCCCATAAGAGACGTTGCTCTGCTCCAGCTAGACAATGCCAGCGGATTACAAACTATTACTATCGACTACAACAGGCTACGGATAGGCGACGAAGTTGTGGTCGTTGGTAATGCTGGTGGTCGCGGTGAGTTAGTGCAGGCCAACGGCGAGGTGACGGGTTTGAATCACTCGCTCACCGTCTCCAGCGACTCTCCTTGGGGTGCTGAAGAAAACTTGACCGGCATGATCGAAAGCAACGCAAACGCTGAACCTGGCGACTCCGGAGGCCCGACGTTCAACTCGGAATACGAAGTGATAGGGATAACCACAGCGGGTTCGATGAAAGATTCCATCTCATACTCAATCCCGATAGCTACCGCGTTGAAAATCGTGGAAACCATCAACTCTGGCGTTGAGTCAGACACTGTGAGAATCGGTCCAGCCGGATACCTTGGTATCACCGTGGTTCCCGCCAGAGGAAACCGTATCGGGCGCCAAATCCAAGATGTTGTGCCAAACGGACCAGCGGATAAGGCGGGCATGACTCCCGGGTCAACGCTAATCTCAGTCAACGATACTGAAATCCGCGGCGACACGAATCTGGCAAATGTGATTCGCGCCTTAAAACCTGGCACCGAAGTCGAAATAATCTGGCTAGACCCGAGTGGTGCTCGGCACACCGCTTGGGTGGTTCTCGAAAGTTCGCCGGTGAATTGAAATAGCACCGTCAGGCAAGTGCAAGTTGAGGCATTTCTTCCCAAAGAGTAGGGTTTTTGATTCACGGAAGTGACATTCCGTAAAAAGTGGCTACCATCCACATAGTCAGAATCCATTGGGGAAAGAAGTACGGTGCCAAAAGCGAGTTCCCGTCGGCTTGTCATAGTTGAATCGCCAACGAAAGCGGCGAGCATAAGTAGGTTCTTGGGCAAGGACTATGTCGTAGTGTCCTCGGTGGGTCACATTCGAGACCTGCCGACAGGAGCTTCCGAGATTCCAGCCAAATACAAAGGCGAAAAGTGGGCGCGTACCGGAGTGAACATTGACGCCGATTTTGCCCCACTGTATGTGGTGTCCGCCGGGAAAAAAACAGTGCTACGTGAACTCAAATCAGAGTTAGTAAACGCTGACGAACTCTACCTAGCCACTGACGAGGACCGTGAAGGTGAAGCGATCGCCTGGCATCTGCTAGCTGAGCTGAAACCAAAAATCCCTTCAAAACGCATGGTGTTCCACGAGATCACCGAGGAAGCCATAAAAGCTGCCGTTGAGCAGACCCGCGAGTTGGACACCGACCTGGTGGATGCACAAGAAACCCGCCGCATTCTCGACCGGCTCTACGGCTATGAAGTATCGCCGGTGCTTTGGAAGAAAATCATGCCGAAGCTATCGGCTGGTCGGGTTCAGTCGGTTGCTACCCGGCTGCTGGTAGATCGCGAGAAGGAGCGAATCGATTTCAGGTCTGCCGAATACTGTGATGTTGAAGCAGTGCTGGGAGCCGAAGCCGCTGAACCGCCGAAATTTGAAGCTAAAGTCGTGCAGTTCGGAGCAAACCGGATAGCGACTGGTAGAGATTTTGACTCGGTAGGAAAACTGACTAAAGAGAATTTGCTGCACCTGGATCAAGCAGGTGCACAACAGCTAGCCGATGCCCTGCCGCAGGCTAGCTTCACGGTTAGCAAAGTAGAAGCGAAGGCATATACGCGCCGACCATACGCCCCCTTCCGCACGACGACACTACAACAAGAGGCAGGACGCAAACTCGGGTTCAGCGCACAACGCACCATGTCTGTTGCCCAAGAACTATATGAGCGCGGGTTCATAACCTATATGCGTACCGACTCGGTGAACCTAGCAGATCAAGCAGTAGCGAGTGCCCGCAAACTTGTCAAAGAACTTTTTGGCAGCCAATTCTTACCCGCAAAACCCAGACAGTACGCGTCGAAAGTCAAGAATGCCCAAGAAGCGCATGAGGCGATTCGTCCGGCTGGCGACTTCCAACCCCCGAATCTGACCGGATTAAGCGGAGACCAGTTGCGGCTCTATGAGTTGATTTGGAAACGCACCATCGCCTCACAAATGAAGGATGCCGAAGGGCAAACCGTCTCAGTTTCTATTGCAGCTGCTTGGCGCGAAAAGTTTCCGATAGCCGACGTACACAACCAAACGTTTGAAGCTGATGCCGCAACAATCTCCGCAAGCGGAAGAACCCTCACCTTCACCGGGTTTTTGGCAGCCTACGTCGAGTCAGTCGAAGACGACCAGTCCAGCGACGACGAACAAGCTAGCCTGCCTGCTCTTACGGTGGGACAGACGCTTAGCCCTGTGGAGTTCAAGGCGTTAGCGCACCAGACGAAACCGCCAGCCCGCTACACCGAACCCTCGCTGGTGGCCAAACTAGAGAACCTAGAGATTGGACGCCCGTCAACGTATGCGGCAATCATCCGCACCATCACCGCAAGGGATTACGTATTCAAAAAAGGGCAAGCCCTGATACCCACTTGGTTAGCTTTTGCGGTAACCAGATTGTTGGAGGAATACTTCCCGAAGTTGGTTGACTACCATTTCACCGCTTTGATGGAGGAGACGCTTGACGAAATCGCCAATGGGAACGCCTCGCGGTTGAAGGTGTTGACCGACTTCTACTTTGGCGACGGCGGCCTCAAAGAATTAGTGGGCGGATTCGGAGAAATAGATGCCCAAATGGTTTCGCGGTTCCAGATCGACGAAGACACCGATCTGCGTGTGGGACGCTACGGCACCTATATTGAAAATAAGGGAGGGCAACGCGCCAACATTGATCCGGAGCTTCCCCCTGACGAGTTGACTTCAGCTCTGGCTAAGGAACTGCTAGATCGCCCGGTTGAGGAAGCGCGTGTGGTCGGAGTCATGCCCGATAGTGGAGATACCATCGTCGCAAAAGAAGGCCGCTTCGGGCCTTATGTGACGCAGGTGCTCCCCGATGACGCGCCGAAGTCGGCCAAACCCAAAACTGCATCACTGTTCAAATCTATGACCCCGCAATCGGTGACGTTGGAGCAGGCTCTGGCATTACTGAGTCTGCCCAGAGTTTTAGGAAAGGCGAGCGACGGCGAAGAAATCACTGCCCAAAATGGTCGCTACGGGCCGTATCTGAAGAAAGGCAATGACTCACGTTCTTTAGAATCCGAGGAACAGATTTTCAGCATAACCTTGCCAGGAGCCGAGGCGATTTATGCACAGCCAAAGGTTAGAGGACGCAGTGCAGCGGCAGGCCCGCTGCGGGAACTTGGCGCTGACCCTGCCACTGGTAAACCTGTGGTCGTAAAAGATGGCCGGTTTGGACCGTATGTGACTGACGGCGAAACTAACGCAACGCTGCGCCGTACGGATTCGGTTTCGGAGCTGACCTTGGAGCGTGCCGCGGACTTGCTTGCTGAGAAACGCGCCCGTCCGCCGCGCCCGGCTCCGGCAAGACGAGCCAGAAAAGCTAAGTAGTCATGACCGGAGTGTTCATCGTCTTTGAAGGCGGAGATGGAGTTGGTAAATCAACTCAGTCACAGCTATTGA
This sequence comes from Propionibacteriaceae bacterium, assembly GCA_009778535.1. Taxonomy (GTDB): domain Bacteria; phylum Actinomycetota; class Actinomycetes; order Propionibacteriales; family Propionibacteriaceae; genus Propionicimonas. The sequence goes on from WRJP01000025.1 coordinate 12,847, forward strand.
CATCTTGGCTCCAAGAGGAGGGTTATACAGTGGTGCAGACCTTTGAGCCTGGAGATTCTGCTGTTGGCTCCAAGATCAGAGAAATCCTGCTCAGCCCCGAAACCGGAGAACTGGCTCCCCGTGCTGAAGCCTTGCTCTATGCCGCTGACAAAGCCGCACACTGTTCACAGGTGGTACTTCCAGCGCTTGAGCAGGGCAAGGTCGTCGTCTGTGACCGTTATATTGATTCTATGATCGCCTATCAGGGTGCGGGACGAGTCCTGGACACTGCGGAAGTCGAACAGCTTGCACGCTGGGCGAGCGCCGATCTAGTCCCCGACCTGACTATCGTGCTTGATCTTGACGCAGACATCGCCATCTCGGGTTTGAGCGAGCTAGACAGGATAGAATCCGCAGGTTCCGCCTTCCACGCGCGCGTCAGACAACATTTTCTGCGGTTAGCGCAGCGTGACCCGCAGCGCTATCTTGTGATTCCCGCCCGACTTCCAATCGCAGAAAACGCCGCCCGGATTCAAGCCAGAGTCGCAGCCTTGCTCGCTGAGTGCCTCACTCTTGCCGATTGAGTCCTCTCGCCCCGCTGGTTGCTGCCGGTCGCAGACCGGTGTATCCAAGGGTGGCGACAGTACTCATGGCTTCTGAAAGAATATGGCTATGAAAACGGCTCTGGACACCGGATGTGGAGTGTGGGCTGACCTGATCGGACAAGACCGGCTGGTAGCCCAACTGCGACGTGCAGCCGCCGGTGAAGATCATGCCATGACTCACGCCTGGCTGTTTGTCGGGCCTCCCGGCAGCGGCAGATCGAATGCTGCGCTTGCGTTTGCTGCCGCGCTGCAATGTCGTGACCAAGGCTGCGGAAGCTGTAGTAGCTGTATTGGGATACGTAATAACTCGCACCCCGACGTGAAGTTGGTACGTACCGAAAAACTATCGATCGGGGTAGACGAAGTACGCGATTTGGTACGTCAATCCGCGCTCACTCCAGCATTGGGCAGATACCAAATTCTAATCATTGAGGACGCCGACCGTGTAACAGAGCGCGGCGCAGACGCGTTATTGAAAAGCCTTGAAGAACCGACCCCTAGAACCCTCTGGATGCTTTGTGCTCCCACACCCGACGATGTAGTGCCCACTATCCGTTCGCGCTGCCGCAAAGCCACCTTGGTCACACCGCATCCAGCAGCGATCAGTCAACTGCTGCAAATACGGGATGGTATCGACCCCGCCACCGCAGATTTTGCGGCACGAGTAGCGCAGGGTCATATCGGACGAGCCAAATCGTTGGCATCAGACCCGCAGGCGCAGCAGCGACGTTTAGCTATTCTCGCCATACCATCCAAACTCAAGACCCTGAACGCCTGCCTTGAAGCCGCGCAGGAATTGATTGATACGGCGAACGCGGAAGCCGCGGCGATCACCTCAAAAATTGATGCTGAAGAAATGAAACACTTGACAGATACGCTGGGAGTAACTGCCGGAAAGACTCGTCCCAGACATGTGAGTGCCCTTTTCACGGATATGGAAGAACAGCAGAAGAAACGTTCGACCCGCGTGCAGCGCGATTGTTTAGATAGAGTACTGACCGAGTTCACTTCCTTCTATCGTGATGTGTTGATTCTCCAAACTGAAGGCCAGATTCGGTTGATAAATCAGGAATTTGCCGACTCCATGGACACATTGGCAAAGGCGACTAACCCGCAAGATACCATCGGAAAACTGGATTCCATCTTGACCTGCCGCAAGGAATTGATGTCCAACGTCTCACCGCAACTGGCTTTGGAATCCTTGCTGATCACGCTTGCAGGATTATCGTCATGAACCCAATACGCTGGCGAAAACGAAGTTTCCAATATAAAACGGAGGGGTAATTGGCTTTTTACGCCAATTTCGGTTCCATACCCATTTCAACAGTGGCAGGATTGTTTCCGTGTCGTAAAATCACCTGTTAGAGATCAATGGCACTATGTAGAGTGCTATGTCAGCAAGGAAGGACTTTTGATGAGTGAAAATAACGGAAATAGCGAGTGGGCACCCGAAGATTGGGCGATGCCAGGTGAAGATACACCCCAACTCGCAGAAGATCAGAATCCGATAGCTGCGGAAGCGAAAATAGAGACCCCAGCTGAAGTCATATCGCAGACAAACGAAACTTTAGCGTCCGATTCTGGAATCTTCCGTGAGGACGTGACGACACAACTGCCGCTGTCAGCCGAAGAAGCCAACCTTGCCGCGGAGCGCTCTGCCCGAAAAGAAGCTCGGCAACAAGCTCTGGCAACCGCTCCGGTAATACCTCCTACACAGCAGCCGCCGGTTGTCGAAGCTCCCAAGCCTGTCAAGTCGTCAACTGATAAGTTCTTTGGCTCGTTGGGACTGTTCCTACTGCGCGCCGTGATCGCTGGGATTCTTGGAGTCCGAGCAGTGCATTGGCTTGCCGACGTTGATAGAGCGATGGGTACGCTCACAAATACCATCATCCCTATCGAATGGCACGGCTTAACCGTACTTGCAGTCGGAATCTTGCAGTTAGTGATCGCTTTCTCCTTACTGCTGGGATTACTCACCAGGGTCGCTGGTTTTGGACTCGCTGCGCTCATGGGTTGCGCCTTGGCATTCGTCATCTGGGGGCCATACAGCATTTTCCAAGATGAGCTATGGCCGGGGTTCCTTGGCGAGTTCGAGTTGATAATGGCATTAGTAGGAGCGTTGATTCTGTTTGTAGGTGCTGGCGGTTGGAGCCTTGATCGCGGGTTCCGCTCCAGACGTGCAGATGCGTCGTAGTAAGGTGCCGAGCAAACGTATTCTTGCCTGCGGGATTAGCATCCTATTGGCGGGTACGTTGTCGGCTTGTTCGACTTTGCAATCGCTGGTTCCCACGATAGCTCCTTTCCCCAGCGTCACGGCAACTGCTACTCCGAGCCAAAGCCCGACAGAAAGTCCTACGCCCACTCCAACGCCTAGGGCAGTCGTCGCTCCAGACCGACCGAGCTATCCGGTGCCGGATGTTACGCCGAAAGGATTTGCTCCAGCTCCCAGCGGTGTTGACATGGCTGGATATTTGGAGCAGGAACTCAAGTGGAAGGAATGCGGCAAAGCTGAATGTGCCACCGTCCTTGCTCCTTTAGATTATGACGACCCGACCAGCCAAGCGATTACGCTGGCGTTGAAGCGCATCAAAGCTACACAAGAACCAAAGATCGGTTCGCTTTTCATAAATCCAGGCGGACCAGGAGCTTCCGGAATCGAATACGTAGATACCTTCCATCGAAAGGGTCTTGAACGCTTCGACATCATCAGTTGGGATCCCAGAGGGGTTGGTGCCTCGACTCCGGTCAAATGTTTCTCAGGGAAGCAAACCGACAAGTTGACTGCGATGGATGTTGCCCCCAACACCGAAGCCGGACGTCAAGAACTGATAGCTGC
>WRJP01000026.1 GCA_009778535.1 Propionibacteriaceae bacterium
TCCAGGATCGTAACAACCTCATTCATGCCAACACTATACCACCACGGGATACTTTTGACACCTGGCTTCGTCGATATTATCCTCTGGTGGGATATTTTTGACACCTTTGTCCTAGGTGGCTTAGTACCAAATAAGTAATCCATCTGACAAGGAGTTTTACTCTGCGTTGTCCTTTTCTGCATTGGCTTTCCCCAGGTGTTTGTCACCTGATGCCGTACCTTGTTTTCCGAACTACTTGTATAAGGTGGGAGGAGAAACCTACAGAGATAGCAAATGGCCGGGGAGTAAGATGAAGCGACTAGCATTCAACTGGATGCGAGAGTTCACCACCTGTCTTCCGGTGTGAATCTGGCTAATCATGGGTGCTCTGGTTTCAGGGGTTGGATTGGCAGGTCTCATTCGCTGCGCGCAGATGCTGATACCTGAGCGTTTGGCGAATACTCCTTTTGCCGGGGAGGTCCTCACTGAGAATGCACCTGTCGGGGCTATCACAGTGTTTCTTTGTCTTGCCGGGTTCCTGGCCATGGCGATGGTTTTTCTTCCCACCTCTAGGAGGTACGCCTTCGGTTTGGCGACGGTTCTTTTGTCATCTCCCACGGTTAATCCAGCGCGAGGATGGAGACCGGCTGTGTTGGGTGGGCTATGGAATCTTCTCCACTTCTTTCTGGGATTGGTTGTGTGTGCGCTCACTGTTGTCATTCTCCCCATTGGTTTTGGTGCCCTGGCTCAGATGATGGGTTTGGAGCGCTCCTTGGAAGCGGTCTCCATATCGATCAGCCAAACAACAGCTTTCCTTCTTTCGGTGGGTTTTTTCGGTTTTCTTATCTGTCTTCCGTACGTGGCCAACCAACTGGCACGGTGGTTGAGATTGCTGGCTCGCCACCTGATGGTGGACGAGATTGGCGATGCCGGGTCTGAGCGGGTTTATCATGCCCGCGTGAGGGTGTCGCCGAGCGGACCAAATTCTGCTGCGGTTGCGTTGTCTTCGCGTGAGCAGGAAATCCTAGTCCGTGTAGCCGAGGGTCTTCGCAATCGTGAAATCGCTGAACGAATTTTCATCACCGGTGAAACTGTGAAATCCCACATGTCGAGCATCTTGGCAAAGCTGGGTGTGGACAACCGTACCCAAGCCGTCAGTGAGGCACTGCGTCTGGGCATCCTCGATATAGAAACCAGGGAATAGAGTCGTGCCCTCCCCCATATGGGGGATTTTTCCATCCGTCCCCCATCCGGGGGTGGTTCTTTCTTAGCCACAGTACAACCATGGGGGATGACGCCTCTGTCTCTGGGGTGTGGAGGAAAAGGAGATCTGGATGAATAAAACCGTTGAACGGCTCATCCTCGCTGGTGGAATCACGTCGATGCTGTGGGCAGTGTTCCATGTGGTAGTCATCCCGCAACTGGTGTCTGAGATGGCCACCGAGGCTGGCGGTCGACAAGTGGCCGGTGTGAGCGCCATGGCTGATTTCATTCTGCTGTGTAATGCCTGTTTCGTAGCCTTCTTGTTTGGTGTGGGGCTGGTTCTAGTTGTTGGCAGAAAAACAGTACGTCAGTCCATAGTCGGAAGAATGACTCTGATGATGCTCACCGCGTTTTGGCTAGTCAGACTGATCACGCCGTACTTTCTTTTACCGCAAGGTGTCACAGCACTCCAGAATTTAGGTGTCCTGGACGTCATTTTCGTACTCATGGTGGCTCTGTATCTCGTTCCCCTACTGGTGAGAAAACCAGCTGTGGCGACAACAATCACTTGATACCCGCGTTTGTGTATAGTAAACCGTCCGGATGACTGCTTTCTATGCCTCATACAAAAACCCGGAAAGATGCACAGTAGATTTCTAGGAGTACACGAGTTCCGCGCCGCCGACGTCATCAGAGCCGTCCGTCCACTGGCTTTGAGGCCAAAAAAGACGTTAACTCACCCGCCCAGAGTCTGATTTACATCTGTTCCTTTGAACCGAACCTACTGCTCCGCTAGTGTGATGGCCGTGATCCAACTCCTCAGTGTGACCAAGATGTACGGATCGAAGGTAGCTGTCGATGACCTGTCCGTAAGTATCAGCCCTGGCATGATAACCGGATTTCTCGGGCCGAATGGTGCCGGAAAGTCCACCACGATGCGCATGATCGTTGGGCTCGACAGGCCGAGCAGCGGCAACATAACAGTAAACGGCCAAGCATTCGTTCGTTCGATCGCGCCGATGCGGACTATCGGTGCCGTGCTCGACACCAAGGCGATACAACAAAATCGCAAAGCTCGTCGCCACCTTGAAATTCTTGCCGCTACACACCGGATTCCGGCCACCCGTATCGACGAAGTTCTTTCACTGACCGGGCTAGCAAAGGTCGCACAGCAGAAGATCAAAACCTTTTCGTTGGGCATGAACCAACGGCTAGCTATCGCCGCCGCTTTGCTAGGTGATCCTTCCATTTTGCTTTTCGACGAGCCAATGAACGGTCTTGATCCCGAAGGCGTGGCCTGGGTGCGGTCGCTACTGCGTCATCAAGCATCGCTTGGGAAGACAGTGCTTGTGTCCAGCCACTTGATGAGTGAAATGCAGAATACCGCAGACCATTTGATTGTACTCGCCCGTGGTCGACTGCTAGCTGCCACCCCGATGGCTGATTTCATTAAGGCCGCTTCCGGAGTTGCTTCCCGCGTCAATTCTCCCGACGCCGCTCGCATTGCAGCCGCCTTTTCCGAACCGAATGTCCAGGTGTTGACACTCGAACCTGAACTGATCGAGATCCGAGGCGTTGACGTCAAACAGATCGCCGTTCGTGCCCGCGATGAAGGGTGGACGATTTACGGACTCAACCGGGTCGAAGTGTCGCTAGAAGACGCATATCTACAGTTGACCGCCGGAGCTGTCGAATTCATTTCCGGCGAGCCAACACCACCGATGCAAAACCCCGCTACAGTGCGAACCTGGCATGCAACCACGCCTGCCCCTGCCGCTCCCATGCCTGCCCCTGAATCTGAAAACTATCCAGATATGCCGTCGTTTGAGCCACCAGCGCAGAACCCAACCCACCAACCGCAGTCAGTTTTTCCACCCACAACTGACCAAAACAGAGGATAGTGGTCATGAGCACATCACAGCCAGCGTGGCCGAGCGCAAATAGCGGGGACTCCCAACTACAGTCGCCCCAAACAGCCCCGCCTGTCTTCAACCAGCAAACCGTGGCATCACCCTCACTCGAACCGTGGAAACTCAGTTTCGCAGGTCTATTACGCGCAGAATGGCTAAAGCTGGCTAGCATGGCATCAACTTGGGTATTAGTCAGCGTTAGTTTCGGACTCGCTCTCTACACCACGGCTACCAGCGTACGAGCCGGCTTATTTTTCATCGATATCGTCAACTCGGAGCTGAACCGGGATCTAGGCATCAATGACCTGTCATCGTCGATGATAGGTGCCCCCATCTACTCAGGGGTTTTACTCACACTGCTTGGGATCTTGAGTATCACAAACGAGTATTCGTCCGGTATGATCCGAACCACTCTGACCGTCACGCCATCACGCTGGCCTGCCCTGGCAGCCAAAGCAATAGTCGTTGCAACATTCGCTTTTGTGACGTCTGCCATAGCCGAATTACTGGGAGCCATATTGAGCTTCCCCGGGTTACCCGACACAGTGCGCTTCGACCTTTTCCTGCCGTCTGGACTTCGGGTGTGGCTAGGCAGCGCGTTCGTATTAGCGCTCATGGCAATGCTTGGCTTGGGTTTGGGGACTCTAATCCGAAGCACCGCCGTGGCAGTAGTCGCATACTTTGGAGTGATGCTAGTTCTGCCGCTGCTATTCCTACTAGGAACTGTCGTGGTGCAACCAGACAATAAAATCTCGAATTGGATTTTGCTGCATCTGCCTGCTGTGGCACCAATCGGGATTTACACACCTGTATTCGATAATGCGGCACCATTCCTGGACTGGCCTGCCACAACTGCTAGCACGACCATCGCCACCTTAATCTGGACTCTGCTCCCGGTTGGTTTCGGTTTCTGGTCACTGCTGAAACGCGATGCTTAACTTGTACTTTGGGACTTAAGAAGAACGACGCGCTGTTGTTCGCCTGCGGGTTCCGTGCCAGATTAGGCAGGATTTTTCTACTCAGCTAGGCCGATCTGGGGAGTCGACGAGTGGGACTTGGATTTCGGTGACGTAGTCAGCTTCGTCGTCTTTGTTCCATGGCCCATCAATGTAGCTTTCCCGGATCGAACCGCTGGGATGATGTCCGTTAGCTTCAATCCACTCATATAGCGCCGTATAGGCTGTGCCGACCGCATCGAACGAGCCGACATGAACAGTCGAGGCGACGGTAGTGGCAGGTAAATCCTTAAAAACATAGCCAACGCCAGCGTTACCGGCACGATCAACTTCTTGACAAATCTCAATATCAATGTTCTGTTCGGTGAACTCCAGATCGTGGAAAGCGGCAAAGCAGTATCCCGGGTCAGGGCAGTGAAGCTGTGGGTTGTCACTTCTGATCTGCGCTCCAACTTCACAGAACACCGTGTTTAGTGCTGCGAAATCCGGTATAACTTTTCGAGCCGAGAATACGGTCATAGCTGGAATCTTTTTGATTGTGATGTGGTATTTCATTGCGCCCTCCGATAAGACTTCGATGTAGTGGTCGAGCCTGGACAGTTGGAGAGTTAGGTCAGCATGTTTGGCAACCAATTCTTCACGGCGGCGAGCCAGCAGTGACGTTTGATCTCTACCGCTTCCCAGTTGGACGATCTCATCAATCGACAGTCCGGCTTGCCGTAAAGCGAGAATGCGTTGCAGGTCGCTGAGCTGGCTGGTTGTGTAGAGCCGGTACCCGGTCCACGGATCGATTTGGACAGGTGGCAGTAATCCGATGTCACTGTAGTAGCGCAACGTCTTAACGCTCACACGCGCAAGTTTAGAAAACTCACCAATCCGAAACACGTGATCTATCCTTCCATTGTTCAAGCCCTATTCAGGATCGGCTCTCCCGTAGCAGGAGAGTCAAACCCGATGCAAACCAGCACGTCGCTTCTGGTAACACAAACACCGGCCGAGGAAAACATCAGCCGTGCCGGATTTGGCATTGTTGTGGTGCCCGAGAATCCAATCATCACGCGCGCCGCAAGATGGTGTATAGAATCGTTTCTACGCACCTCGGGTGGAAGATATTGACCAAAAACTGGGTCGATGTTCCTATTATCGACGAGGGTTGTTCTGCGAACTGAAAGGCATCTGACATGCACGATATTACCTGCCCGCAATGCGGCAAAGCATTCGCTATCGACGAAGCTGGGTATGCCGACATCGCAAGACAAGTTCGAGATGACGAGTTTGAACGCATGCTCAAGGAGCGGCTGGAACTGGCTGATCAGGCAAAGAGAACCGAACTTGAGTTGGCACAGGCGAATGCAGCCAAAGAGTTTGGACAGCAAGTTGCTGCAAAAGATGCCGCGCTCCAAGAGCTCCAAGCCCGCCTTGACACTTCCGAAGTTACGCAGCGACTCGCAGTGAACGAAGCGCTAGCGGCCGCAGAGAAAGAGCGTGCCTTGCTGGCTACCGAACTTGTTCAAGTTAAACATGAAAAACAAACCGCAATAGAACTTGCTGACGCCAATCTTGCCAACGAGTTACAGAAACATGCCGCAGCCAGCGAAGCCGAAATTCGGGAACTTCAGTCAAAGCTGAGCGCAGTCGAAACAGCACACAAACTTGCTCTTATTGAATCGGTCAACGCTGTAGAAAAGGAACGCGACGACCTGCATGCCAGTTTTGATCGACTCGAACTAGAAAAACAGCTTGCTGAAAGCTCCCTTAAAGAAAAATACGAAACCCAACTGAAAGATCGTGACGATACCATTGAGCGCCTGCGTGACATGAAGACTCGACTTTCAACCAAGATGGTTGGTGAAAGTTTAGAGCAGCACTGCGAAATCGAGTTCAATCGCATCCGAGCCACTGCATTTCCCCATGCCTATTTTGAGAAGGACAATGATGCTCGCGCTGGCAGCAAAGGCGACTATATTTTCCAGGATTTTGACGATGCCGGTACAGAAATCGTCTCAATCATGTTTGAGATGAAGAACGAGAGCGATGAGACGGCAACAAAACACAAGAATGAGGATTTCTTGAAGGAGCTTGACAAAGATCGAACTCAGAAGGGCTGTGAATATGCGGTGCTAGTCTCGCTGCTTGAGTCCGAGAGTGATCTTTACAACGTCGGGATTGTTGACATGTCACATCGCTACCCGAAGATGTACGTCATTCGTCCGCAGTTCTTCATTCAGATGATCACATTGCTACGAAATGCCGCTACGAATGCGGTGGCCTACAAGGCAGAACTGGCACTAGTGCGGGCTCAGAATATCGATATCACAAATTTTGAGGATGAACTCGACACGTTCAAGACAGCATTTGGACGTAACTACGAGCTGGCATCGCGCCGTTTCAAGACGGCCATAGACGAGATCGATAAATCAATAGACCATCTACAAAAAACCAAGGAGGCACTACTGGGAACTGACCGGAATCTTAGGTTGGCGAACGACAAAGCACAAGATGTCACCATCAAACGACTAACGCGACACAACCCTACGATGGCCGCGAAATTTGCTGAGTTGCCAAGAGCCAATAACGACACGCAGGAAAACCTCTGATGGCAATATTTGGCTCAGGCAGAAGCATCCTCGCTGATTGTCCTACTCCTACTAGTTGAGTGCTAGTCAAAGACCTGCGTATCAACTAAATGGTGTCGCTGAAACGCCAGCTTCAGACTATATACTGGCGCGTAGGGAGGCGTAAGTGTTCCTGGTGGGCATCACGGTCTTCAAAACCGATGTGACTCGGTTCCCGAGTCAGGCAGGTTCGATTCCTGTCCGTCTCCGCTATTTTCGTTTCTGCTGAGCCAAGCCTCGTTGCCGCCAGAATCCGAAGACCTGTTTCGTTTCCGCGAAGCTGCGGGAACCGCCCCTCTTTTCTATCTCGCTATACTCATGCTTACAGAAACTGCAAAGCCGACAGCTTTTGGATGTGATCATCGCAAGGGAAAATCGACATGGAAAGCACTACCGACGACACACAGGTTGCAGTGCTCCAGGTCGCTGCGGAAGAAAGAAGTACCTCAGGTTTACCACTAATAGCGTTAGGTTTGGATTTGGTTCCTGTCGCTATTTTGTGGCTTGGGTGGTATAGGCTAAATGATAGTGGGCTACTGGGGTCAGTGCTTCTCTTTATTGCTGCAATATCACCAATGGCGGCGATAATCATGGGGTTCGTCTACCTTAGCCGCGGAAAAAAACGAACCGGAATAGCTGGCAGGATAGTCGCAATCGCTGCGATTGCTTTGCCACTTGCGCTCGTGGCCTTTGTGCTCTTTTTCTTTATCGGTGTGGCAACCGGCATCATCTCATTGATGTAAGAATGTAAGAAGATGAAAAGTATACCGGTTGTAGTCCGCGCTGCAATTACGCTCGTTACCTGGCTAGCCGGAGGATACATCCTTCACAAATACGAATATCTGATTGCTTTTAGTGACATTGACAACATCGTCGGAATGCTTCCACTCGCAATGGTTTTCGTTGGCGCCGCCGGAATAACTGCTCTTTTGTGGATGAAACATACAAAGCAGCTGATCCCGGTTTCAACAGCCATGGCCGTGCTCGTAGTCACAGCTGTCGCACTGTTCCCGACAGCGATACGAGGAAATTGGTGGATAAACCCCACAACATCAAACCAAGCACAAGCCACACCGGATTTGACAGAATACGCCCCGTTTTCGCAAGGCTCCAAAACTGCAAAGCTCAATGGAGAATCCCACTTGCAGTTGACTGATCAGCTTCCACTATTGGACGGAGCTACAGCGCTGTATCCGGTCTATGCAGCTTTTGCGGAAACTGTATACGATCAAGGCGCTTTCGCACCCGATGTTGTGCGCTGCACAAACACCTTGGGAGCCTATGAAGCAATTATCTCCGGAGCCCGTGACATCATTTTCGTAGCAACCGGCTCCCAGCAACAAATTGCTGCTGCACAAGCCGCAGGAGCCGATCTGCGGTTTACTCCTATAGGTCGAGAAGCTTTTGTTTTCTTGGTCGGAAAGGAAAATCCTGTCGAGAACATTACAAACCAGCAGCTTCGCAATATTTATTCAGGTAAAACCGCATATTGGGACACGCTTGGTTGGCGTGAGGGCGGGAAAATCATAGCGTTTCAACGTCCCGAAGGTTCTGGAAGCCAAACTGGCCTGCAAGCATTTCTGGCTGGACTTCCGATCCAGGTTCCGCAACCACTTCCTGACGCGAGTTTGATCGGCACAAACTCTTTGATGCAGCAGGTATCAGTGCGCTGGCAAGGTGTGCAACCTGCTATCGGCTATTCATACCGGTACTACGCCACAACGATGTACGCCAACCCAGACGTAAAACTCTTGAAAGTTGACCAAATAGAACCCTCAATAGCCAACATCCAAAACCAAAGCTACCCGTTTACCGGCGATTTCTACGCCGTAACGAATGGGGAACCTACCGGCAATACCAAACTCCTGATTGACTGGATACTGTCTCCACAAGGCCAATCATTAATCGAGCAAACCGGATATGTGCCGTTGCAATGATGGGAACTGCCATTGTCTTCTCAACCAACTCCCCCAGTGGCCTTCATCACGTAGAACTGACGCAGTTCTACGTCCTTAGTCCAGATACCAACCTCACTTGAACCTCAACTAACGCAGTTAGGGGAGCAGCCGAGACGCTATAAGTTCAACCAGAGCCAGACCGGTTACACCGGCCAAGTCCTTGGCCTGAGTACGACACGAGAAGCCGTCTGCCAAAAACAGAGTGCCTGGTTCGGCAGTAGCTAAAGCCGGTAATAGTTGGTCATTTGCAACGGCGACAGAGGTTTCGTAGTGATCTTTTTCCATACCGAAAATCCCAGCTAGTCCACAGCATCCGGCCAATACGGTCAGTTTCGCTCCAGCCTTGGTCAGCAACTCTAAGTCAGCATCGAAACCAGTCACTGATTTTTGGTGACAATGAGGTTGAACAATCGCCGTGACATCGCTCAAATCTGGAGGTGTCCAACCGTTAATACCTGCCGGAGACTCGCCAGTCAACAATTCGGCGATAGTGTGCGTGGCAGCGGCGACCTTCGCTGAGCGCGGATCGTCTGGAAGCAAAGCGACCAGGTCAGAGCGCACAACAGCAGTACAGGATGGTTCTAGCCCTGCTATTGGAATCTGCGCTTCAGCAAAGGGAGCATACACGTCTAACAAACCGCGCAGCCGCTGCTTTGCGACATCCAACTGGCCAGTAGTTATCCAAGTCAGCCCGCAACAGGCTGGCCGCGAGGGAATCAGCACCTGGTAACCGGCGTGCTCTAATACTGCAATCGCCGCCTGGGCGACGTGCGGACTGAAAGCATTGTCAAAAGAATCCACCCAAAGCGCCACCTTTGGCTTATCAGAAATACTCTCGGTTGTAGCTGGACGGCGTGTTGTTGCCGCCGTGCTGCGCTGGAAGGGATGTGCCGCAAAGCGAGGTACCGAACGCCGCGAATCAATGCCACCGACTGCTAAGACAACCTTTGAGATTAACGGCACCGAGAGCAGGGCATTCACCAGCCATGGAGCAATACCGGCCAATCGCGCCCAAGTGGGCAGCTTGCCTAACGAGTAATGGCTTGCTGGACGAAGTTTGCCCCGATAGCGGCGATGTAGAACCTCCGACTTGTACCTGGCCATGTCCACACCTGCCGGGCACTCGGCCACACATGCCTTACACCCCAGACAAAGGTCAAGTGCCTGGCCTACCTCATTAGCTGTCCATCCGTGTGCACCGAAAGCTCCAGCAGACAAATCTTGCAGGACTCTAGCCCGGCCTCTAGTCACATGAGTTTCATCGCTAGTGGCGCGAAAAGACGGACACATGAAACCGCCGGAACCGGCATTATCCCCGCGACAGCGGCCAACACCGACACAGCGATGTACCGCTTTCGTAAAGTCGCCCTCATCTTCTGAAAAAGCAAATCCGGCACTTGTGCCAATAGGGTGAGCTAACGGGCGTCGTAAATTCTCGTCTAGTGGGCGAGGTGAAACGATAACCCCAGGGTTTAGCAGATTTCCAGGGTCGAAAAGCGCCTTAAACCCCTCAAAAAGTCGAATCGCTTGCGGTGAATACATCAACTTAAGCAACTCGCTGCGCGCCCGCCCGTCGCCGTGCTCACCGGAAAGGGAACCACCATAACGAATCACCAATTCAGCAGCACGCGTTGTAAAAGCCCGCAACTGCTCGCCATCTTTTTCCAACGGAATATCAACCCGCACATGGACGCAACCATCACCGAAATGTCCATATGGCACCCCGACGACTCCGAATGTGTCCATCAGAGCGTCGAACTCCCGCAAATATGCCCCGAGCGCTTCTGGCGGCACCGCAGCATCTTCCCAACCTGGCCATGCCTGGCTCCCCCGCGCAGTACGGCCAGCCAAACCAGCGCCATCAGCCCGCATCCGCCAGATAGCCGCAGCTTCGGCTCCCGCAGGCAAAATCCGAACTGTGTCAGCGGCAGCATCGGCAACTAACGCCTCGGCGCGCTCCAACGCTTCCTGCTCATTGTCGCCGCCGACTTCGATCAGCAGCCAACCCCCACCAGTCGGCATTTCCGGCACGGCAGAACTGCCCCTGCGGCGACGCACCACCTCGATAAGCCTGGCGTCCATTCCTTCCATAGCCAACGGCCGGTGACCAGCTAGCTGCGGCACATCATCGGCAGCCATATGCATATCCTGATAGCCGAGCAGCACCAGCACCGGCGAAGGTGAGACCGGCACCAACGCCAAAGTGGCCTCCAAGACGGTAACCAGCGTCCCCTCTGTGCCAACCAATGCCTTGGTCAGATTATGACCGTTTTCGGGCAGCAAATGTTCCAGGCTGTAGCCACTCACCTGTCGCGAAAATCGACCCAACTCGGTACGAATCACACCGAGGTTACCCAATACTAAGGACTCCAGCCCAGCTACGTCCGTCAAATCATTTCCGGCAGTGAACCGCTTGCCATGACCATCAAGCACATCCATTTCGACGACATTGTCCGCAGTACGGCCGTAGGCGATGGCATGAGGGCCGCAGGCATTGTTGCCAATCATTCCGCCAATACTCGCCCAGGCTTGGGTGGAAGGATCAGGTCCGAAACGCAGTCCGTGTTTCCCCGCTTCGCGCTGCAAATCAGTCAATATCACCCCGGGTTGGACACGAGCTGTTCGTGCCGTCGGGTCAATGTCCAAAATGTTGTTCAGGTGAACCGAAGTATCAACGACGATACCGGCTCCAATAGCATTCCCAGCAACGGAAGTGCCGCCGCCCCGAGTGGTTAGCGGGATGCCAAACTCTCGGGCAGCCCCAGCCGCAACGATCAGATCATCCACGTCGAGCGGGTAGACAACCGCCAGCGGGGGCAGCCGGTAGTTGGAAGCATCAGAGGCATATTGCGAACGTCGTAACGAGGTAGTCGAGACTTCCCCACGAACCCGTTGCCTTAGTTCGCGGACGAGATCCCCGGCCTGTGCGCTGATCGCCACAGGTTGCACCGAATAAACCATTTTGCTCACTAACTCGCAATTCGGATAGTTAAAGCTACCAGGGCCACTCCTAATCGGTATGAGTTTAAGGACGGATGGCGACCTTTAATCTACCAACACCTGGTTGAGCGGCAGTTCGATAGGCGGTCTGAACATCATCAAGATTAAAAACATGCGTGATGTAGTCCTTGGGAAGCGTTGGCGCTGCCAGAACGTAATTCTCGGATTTCGTCAGGTAGTCGTGCCAGTGCTCATTCACTCCCGAAGCCATCGCTCCAGCAGCTAAGGCTAGACCCTTGCGAAAGGACCTCCGCATTGGGAATACGTAGAAATCTTCCGGTAAGCCAAAGACAAGCAGTTGTCCCCCGTTTTTGACGACCTCGATTGCGTCAGTCAAGACCTCTTGGCGATGGCCGATTGCGTCTATTACCACATCGGGTACCGGATGATCGGCGTGCAACTCTTTCGCCCAACGGCGGGGTTCACTATGAACCAAATAGTCAATGCCGAAGGCTGCACGCACATCAGAACGGTCAACCCGATCAACACCGATCACAGACGCGGCACCTGCTGTAGCTGCTGCATGGCAAAAGAGCAACCCCAGCGGACCAAGCCCCAAGACTGCAACGTTCTTTCCGGCAACCGACCCCACACGATCTAAGGAGTTGAGTACCGTACACAAGGGTTGAATCATCGTGGCTGAAACATCATCAAGGGCTGGGGAAAGCACATGCGCAAACCTGCCATGACCCACCAGATATTCATTCAACCCGCGCGCACCAGGAACGTGGCTAATTACTCTTTGACCTGGGAGAAACTCCGGATTTTGACTGTGCTCAACATAGGCCACCAATTCGTGCAACGGCACTCCAGGCTGGCCAGTCGTTGGATTATCGGGATCGACAGTGCCGAGGAATTTGGGAATGTCGCTGCCGCAGATCGCGCCAGCAGCAAAGCGCAGCAGTAGCTCTCCGGCCTCAAGATTGTCTGATGTCGGTGCAGGAATCTCCTTACGAGTGAAAGTTCCTGGGGAGTCTTGTTGGTAAGTCCACATTGATCTCATCACTTCCTAAAAACCCTTTTCAGAGTGCCTTTTTTCGTATAACCTGTCTTTTAATACATCTTAGAACATATCTTAAGATAGTCTCAATCGGTTTTGGAGGAAGCATTGAATCCAGGAACGACGTTAGGAGTGGCAAAAGATCGTCATGCCTACAACCTGATTCGACAGAAGATCATGTCAGGTGAGTTCGGCCCCAATGCTCGATTAACCGCAGCCGAGTTGGCCGGTGATGCTGGAGTGAGCATAGGCCCGGTACGAGAAGCGATCAGACGTCTTGAAGCCGAAGGTCTGGTGTCGTATCGTCCCAGCGTCGGAGCTACCGTAATTGCCTTGGATCGCGGTGAGCTTTTAGACACTTTACGAACTTTGGCAATACTTGAGGGAGCGGCGACTGCGCTAGCAGCACCCTTGCTGACCTGCGAAGATATAGAGCGCTTAGAACAGCATAATGTGGCGATGGAAACCGCCCTTGCTGACGGCGACATCGAAGCAGTCAGCAAACACAACCGCGCATTTCATAAGGCGTGTCACTCTCGCTGCCCAAACCTTTGGCTACTTGAGCTGCTTCAAAAGACCGCCGAACGTACGCACGTTGGCAGAAGGTCATTTTTCCATAACGCCACCAGTCGCCCACATGCCTCCCTCGCCGAACATCGCGAGCTGTTGCAACTCATTCGTGAATCAGCACCCGCCATCGTTATTGAGGAGACGGTAAGACGTCATAAAGCACGCACCATCGAACGCGCCAAAGCAGAAACCTACTAACTGACTCGAAAACCAAGACCTACTACGTAGTTATTAACCACCACAATCCAACACAACAGAACAACAAATAAGGGAGAACTCCATGAAACCACTAATCATCACTGCAGCCGACCCCCGCCTCCCCGCGGGTCCGAATGAAGTGGAAGACATCATCGCCGAAGCAGAAGGCGCATACAAAGCTGGTGCTGCCATCATCCATCTGCACCTAGTTTTCAAACCGCTGGAACCAGGAAAATACCTTGAGTTCGACATTGAACGCAGCATTCGGATCATTAAAGAGGTCAGGGAGCGTTGCCCTGGTGCCATCATTCAGGTGGGCAAGACCACTGCCACTAATTCTTCACGGATGGCGTTAATAGATGCCATTCCTGTCGACATGATGTCTCTCACCTTGTCAGACAACGATAAATACGATTCAAGCGGCATCCCTGCGAACCATCGCGATCGCGCCGAATGGGAAGAAATGCTGCAATTCTGCCTCGATCATAATGTCGTCCCAGAATTGGAGATTTTCCATGCCGGAGCTTCCTGGAATATGCGCTATTTGATCAAGAAAGGCTTCTTGCGCGCTCCTTATTGGGCAAATATCTGCCTTTATCACGAAGGTGGTGGTTGGGGTCCGCGCACGCACGAGGAGATCGACTACAGAGTCAACCTGCTTCCCGAAGGTAGCAACTGGCATCTGACTGCGTTTATTCATCCCGTCAAGGACTACATCGTTGAACCATCGACACCCGATGACCACACTCGACTGCTTACCTACGCAATCCTTAAAGGCGGAAACGTCCGTACTGGACGGGAAGATCGTCCAGAGTTGAGCCCTGGGGTTCCAGTAGAGAGCAATGCCCAACTGGTGACGATGATCGCCGACATTTCGACTCGCCTTGGCCGACCGATAGCCACACCAGAACAAGCGCGACAGATTATGGGTCTCTAACTAAGTTTTGACCGCATATTTGGAAAGGAACCAGGAGACATGCGATTAGTCACCTTCGAGCATCAAGGTCGTCAATCAGTTGGCGTCCTTGTCGACGACCAAGTAGTCGAAATCGGTGACGGACGGCAGTCGATGCTAGACGTGATCGAAGCTGGCGAGAGCGCTATCAGCGACATAAAGGCAATATTGCAGTCTGCGGCACTCAGAATCTCGGTGACAGAAGTTACGCTAATGGCACCGATTCCAAAGCCCATCAGGAATATTTTGTGCGTGGGACGTAACTACGCTGAACACGTTATCGAAGGTAATCGCAATCATGATCGACCCGACGAAATGCCGCCGACTCCAACATGGTTCACGAAAGCGACGACCAGTGTTTGTGGACCATATGACGATCTGCTCCTAACCGCCACAGTTTCGCAAAAGTTTGACTGGGAAGCAGAATTGGCCATAGTCATTGGAACTGAGGGGCGAAATATTGCCGAGCAGGAGGCTATGAACTACGTCCATAGTTTGGCGGTCTTTAACGATGTCTCCGCACGTGACATTCAGCACTCTTACGCCGACCAATGGTTCAAGGGTAAGAGCGCAGATCGCTCCTCACCGTTTGGGCCCTGGTTAACAGTTCTGGACGATTCGATAGACCCGACGAACCTTGATATCACTTGCAGGGTAAACGGCATCACAAAGCAGCAGAGCAACACTTCGCTAATGATGTTCGACATACCGTTTCTGATCTGCGACATCAGTCGAGTAATGACGCTGCTGCCCGGAGACATAATCTCCACCGGCACTCCAAGCGGTGTGGGATCAGGGCGAACACCACGGGAATTCCTCAAAGATGGCGACGTCTTAGAAACCGAGGTCGAAACACTTGGCACACTTCGCAATGTGTGCCGCACCACCTAAATACAGTTCGGTGAACTGGAAAGGAGTCTCACATGACCGAGCAACAAATGAACATATTCGCAGCAACGGCACGGTTCGACCACGCGCACATTTTCTGCTCCGACCTTGAGGCAAGCGAACGCTGGTTTTCCGAAGTGCTGGGAGCCGAGGTATATCGCAGACCGACCAAACCAGGTCAACCGGTCACAGCAGTCGCAGCAGTGGGTGGTCTCACCTTCTTGCTGCGCCCGCTACGTGACGACGAAGTGCTCCAAGAGGCGATAGG
Organism: Propionibacteriaceae bacterium; assembly: GCA_009778535.1. GTDB lineage: Bacteria > Actinomycetota > Actinomycetes > Propionibacteriales > Propionibacteriaceae > Propionicimonas. Next base: position 15,501 of record WRJP01000026.1, read on the forward strand.
TCAATACTTCGGCCTTGATCATGTCGGCTTCCTAGTTCCAGATATTATCGCGGCCGTTGCTGATCTAAAATCTCGTGGCGCTAGCGTTACCGACGAACCTACGGAACTCAGACCTGGAGTTTGGGTGGCTTTCATCGAAGGTCCAGACCAACTCCGCATCGAAATACTTCAAAAATAGCAACAACAACGGGCAGGATAGCTGCCCCCAAAGCCAAATAACTCATACAAGAAAGAGAAGAACGTTATGAAATATCGCGGATTCTTCGGGCGTGCCGCTCTCGGGGTTGCGGCCCTCGCCCTCATCACTACGGCGTGTACCACTACGCCGCCAACAACACCGTCTGGTGATCCATCGACTCCTGTCGCCTCAACCCCTGTTGACGATTCGCCGAAGGTAGTTGACGGAAAACTTCAGCCGCTTAACGACGGCTGGCCAAATGCCCCAATCACCTTATGGTGCGCCTATCCGGCAGGGCATGGCAACGACCTAATGAACAAAGTCATCTCCGAAATAGCTTCAGAAATTTCGCCGGTACGTGTCAATTCGGACGTCTACCAAACTGGACCAAACGGTGAATACGAAATAGTGGATGTGCTTAAGAAGCGGCCAAATGGTGAAGATGGCAATCACCTTTTCGCTATCAACTGGTTAGCGCTTGGACTTCGGCCTTACACGATGGAAGCCTTAAAAGACGCTCAACTTGAAGATTTGGACAT
>WRJP01000027.1 GCA_009778535.1 Propionibacteriaceae bacterium
ACTTGTTGTCCTTCAAAATGAACGAGAGTCGCGCGTCCTCAACGCAAAACATAGATGAATTGGCGATCTTTTGGTCGCAGCGCTGCTTCGATTTTGGCATCGAGGCTGACTAGGCGAGCCCCATGTCTGGCAGCTATTCCAAGAAGGTGTAGATCGCTAACTTGACCGTGTCCGGTGAGGGCATACATAAATCCAGTTTGGGCGACATCGGCAGTGTCATCAGCAATGAATGTCATTCCCCGAGCCGCAAGCAGTGTTGACAGGGCTTGTTTGGCTGCTTTGGGGTCTGGGTTTGCATTGATTGTGGGGTTGAGCAGCATCCGTAGTAAACCTGTTTGAGTCATCGGCGTGGTTGCAATTCGCTCAGCCGAGTCGAACCAGGCTCTGGCAAGGTCGCTATGCGGGTGACCGTTTATGTGGAGCGCAGTGAGAATGTTGATGTCTGGTAAGTCAGTTTTCATTGAGTGCATCCGCAATCACATCGGCGGTCAGAGGTTTAGGTGATGTAAATATCTTGAGCATGCTGCTTCGCTTGGGCACGGCGACTGCCTCGCTTGCAAGCGCTACCAGCGTTGCACTTGCTGCCAGTCCAGGCCATCTTTGTTGCCCAGCGGCAATGAGTTTCTCAACTTGAGGGGTTCTGGTGATCAACACCCTTCGATATGATGTGGGCATGGCACAAGTGTATCACTCGTCTATCATTTTCGGTAAATGGTGTATCACTGCGCCGTCAGAGTTGGTGCCTACAATGTCTTAGCTGAGAATTAATCATAGGTTCATTCGTTAACAGCGCCCAGAACACCAGTGTTATCTAGGGGATTGGCACAGCTAAGATGAGGGACAGTTTCGGATTTCGAACCGAGGAGACGTCCGGCCGAACGCATCCGAGCTAGTTCTACAGGAGCAGGGGTGGATACAAGACTCACGGGTTGGCAAACGCTGGCCTATGCGCAGTTGCAGCAACCCCTGTCTGGGATTCTCGGAGATCGCAGCGCAAAACCGTTTGGATTACTTGATATCTACAGTGTCGGAGACTTACTGCGGCTCCTTCCACGTCGTTACCTCAGCGGCACCGAATTGACTGATCTATCGAGTTTGAAACCCGGGGAGCATGTTGCGGTGACAGCAAAAGTCATTAAGACCCAAATCCTCGCACAGCGCTCGGCGAACCGGCGCCCTGGTACTGGAAGGTTGGAGGCGGTGCTGTCCGATGGTCAAGGACGGCTGCAACTAACGTTCTTTGGTAAAGATCACCTACTCAACTGGTGGGAGCAGCAACTCCACTTAGGAGTTAGCGGCGTTTTCATAGGCAAGGTCGGAGAATTCCGTGGCGAATTGCAGATGACACACCCGGAGTTTGCCATGTTGGACGATGCTGGTCGGATTTTAGGAACTTCGGAAGATCGAGCCAGAGCAGTGGAGTTGGCTCAAGCTGGATTAGTTGGTATGTATCCCGCAAGTTCAAAGCTGCCGACTTGGAAGATCGCCGAATGTGCCAGATTGGCGCTGACCGCCTTCACAGCAGACGACCCTTGGCCAACCTGGTTGCTTGAAAAAGCCGAAGTCGTAACGCTGGCACGCGCTTTTGAATACGTGCATAGACCTGACGGTATGAAACAGGCCGAAGCTGGTGCGTATCGGTTACGTTTTGACGAGGCGATGGCGACCCAACTCACGATGGCCTATCGTCGCCACGATGCGTCACTAAATACCGCGACTGTGCGCAAACGCAAAGAAGGCGGCTTACTTGATGCTTTGGATGCCCGACTGCCTTTCAAACTAACTACCGAGCAGTCCCAGATAGGTGAGGAAATCTTCGCCGATCTGGCGAAAGAACGTCCGATGCAACGGCTTTTACAAGGCGAAGTTGGCTCTGGGAAAACGCTGGTCGCCCTGCGCGCCATGCTGAGCGTGATAGATGCTGGAGGTCAAGCGGTGCTGTTGGCGCCAACCGAGGTACTTGCCAGTCAGCATTTCCGAACTATCAAGGCTTTGTTGGGCGATTTGTGTCAGGGCAAAATGCTAGGTTCAAGCGAAACAGCTACTGACGTAGTTCTGCTCACCGGCTCTATGTCCGCAGTTGCGAAAAGAAATGCGATGTTGCGCGCCGCCAGCGGAGAAGCAGGCATCATCGTCGGAACCCATGCCTTACTTGCAGACAAGATTACGTTTGCTGACCTGGGCATGTTGGTAATCGATGAACAACATCGCTTTGGAGTGGAACAGCGCGCCATTCTCGCTGACAAAGCCCCAACTAAGCCGCACACCTTGGTGCTCACTGCAACGCCGATTCCTAGATCGGTTGCCATGACGATTTTTGGTGATTTAGAGGTCTCCACACTGCACGAGATTCCAGCAGGACGAGCCGCAGTTGACACTGTTGTAGTGGACTCATTGCTGCATCCAGCCTGGGTAGATCGAGCTTGGGTGCGGGTCAATGAGGAGGTAGCAAACGGCCGTCAAGTCTATGTAGTGTGTCCGCGAATTGGAATGAAAGAATCTGCAAATGGCACCGGTGTTGAGGAGTTAGCCTCCGAATTGCGGACTGGACCATTGCGTAACCTGCGTTTGGATGTGTTGCACGGGCAGTTATCCAACGACGCTAAAGAACAGGCGATGACTAGATTCGCCAGCGGCGAAACTGATGTTTTGGTGACTACAACGATGGTCGAAGTTGGGTTGGATGTCGCCAACGCGACCATGATGATCATCTGGGACGCCGACCGGTTCGGAATCTCCCAACTCCACCAACTTCGGGGCAGAATTGGGCGCGGCAAGTTTCCAGGGGTGTGCCTGCTCGTTACGCAGGTACCTGAGGGCGATCAAGCCCGTTCGAGATTGGATGCGGTGGCTGCAACCCGAAATGGATTTGAATTGGCAGAGCTTGACCTTGCGCAACGCAGAGAAGGCGATGTGTTGGGAGCACAACAGTCGGGAAGCCGGTCGGCTCTACGGCTGTTGAAGGTGCTCGAACACGCTGATTTGATTTCCAAGGCCCGCACACTGGCCGAAATGTGCGTCAGCCAAGACCCCAAGTGCGAAACTCCTGGCTTTCAAGACGCAATCCGAGCAATGCAGCAACTAAGCGATGCTGACTGGATGGAGCGTAGCTAATGCCGCGAATCATTGCCGGATACGCCAAAGGACAGCAGCTCCTGTCGCCGAAAAACGACCTGACGCGCCCTACTACTGATCGGGTACGCGAAGCGGCCTTTGCGATGATTGTGGCCAAAGTGGGTCAAATGGGGGAAGCTGCCCAGCAACTTGCAGGTTTGTCATTTCTTGATCTTTACGCGGGAACCGGAGCGGTTGGCCTCGAAGCTGCAAGCAGGGGAGCCGCCCCAGTGTGGGCAGTGGAGAAAGATAGTTCAAATACGGCGCTGATTCGCCAAAACAGTCGGCGGTTGGGTTTGGCTACTCAGACCCGGCACAGTCGGGTAGAACTATTTGCTGCGAAACCCGCCCCACTAGCGTTCAATATCGTCTGGGCTGACCCTCCATATGAAACCGATAGCAGCGAATTGGAAGACATCGTGCGTCTACTAGTAGATAATGGGTGGTTGAAAGCGAACGCTCTGGTAATTGTTGAACGATCAATCCGTAGCGCCGTCCCAAATTGGCGCTCTGACTTGCATGAAATCGACAGGCGTAACTATGGTGAAACAAGTCTGTATTTTGCGATGAAAGGATGAATGTGATCGCGGTATGCCCTGGTTCATTTGATCCGGTCACCTTTGGTCATCTGGACATCATTGCGAGAGCCAATCTTCTTTTCGATAGGGTGATAGTTGCGGTAGGACAGAATTCGACGAAGAATTATCTGTTTGAGCATGAAGAGAGGCTAGAACTTTTGGTAGCTGCAACTGTCGATATGCCCCAGGTAAGCGTGTATTCGTTGGCTGGTTTATTGGCGGACTTTTGCCGAGAACATGGTGCTCAAGTGGTGGTAAAGGGACTTCGATTTGCTTCTGATTTTGAATACGAGTTACAGATGGCGCATTTGAACAACGAAATTGCCGGAATTGAGACGTTAATGCTGCCGGCGCATCAACGTTGGAGTACGCTTTCTTCTACCCTGATTCGTGAAGTTGCTTGGTGTGGACAAGATGTGAGCGGGTACGTTCCGGCGTTAGTCGCTGAACGTATCGCCGGGAAAGTGAAGAGCAGAGAAGGCTGAAATATGGAAGAACGTACTGAGGCAATTTTGGCTGGACTCTACGAGCTGGTCGAAAATGCAAAGAGTGTCCCCATGTCGGCTTCCTGCATGGTGAACCGAAAAGAAACTCTACAAATTCTGGAGCAGGCACGCGAAGCATTCAAAATCGACATTGGAGAGGCACAACGCGTCACCGAAAACTCGCTTGCAACCTTGGAGCGTGCCCAAAAAGAAGCGGAGCAGATAATAAAGGCCGCTGAAGATAAGGCCACTTACCTCTCCAATCAGACTGAGGTTGTATCGCAGGCGACGCAACGCGCAGAAGCTATTGAAATGCAGGCCATGGCCGAATCCGATGCCCTCAAGCGTGAGACAGACACCTATATAGATCAGCGCATTGCCAGCTTCGAGGCGGCTTTGCAGAATACAATCAATCAAATCCAGACGATGCGTTCGCGGTTGGCAGATCGCTCCCAAATCGGAATTACGGACACCCAAGCGCTACCAGAGTGGCTCGGCTGAGCTAGCCTGGTTCCAGGACTGCTCACCTATCGGTTGTCGATTAGGGGCAGGTGAATGGGATACCTGCGACCCAATGGACACCTGAGCCTTGATCAATGCAGGTAGTTGCGAGTGTTCCCAGCGCCAGCACTATCGGTATCGAAATCAGGAAGAACACGATAGAGATGATGATGCCTGCAACAGCTACGCCATTCTTCATGCCAACTGCTTTTGATTTACGCAACCCAATAAACGAGAGAATTAAACCTATGAAGGCCAGCGGCCCTAGGAGTAATCCCAGAATCAGACCTACTACACCCATCGTGGTACCAGGATTACCTTGGGGTGCTGGTGGATATGGCTGCTGTGCGTCAGGCTGCGTTTGTGGATATTCAGGACTAGACATGCAATTCAGCCTATAGGAGATCATTTCCGTTTCCTAGTTCCGCGCGCTGGTTGCTCTGTTCCTCCCGCTGGTTGCCGCCGGTCGCAGACCGGTATATCGATCCTGCGACGCTGCTACACAGCGCGACAGGATGACAAATTGGGGATAATGGCATTAGCCTCTACCATCGCTCGCGGGTCGATAAGTTGCCGTTGGCAACACTCAACCAACGAGAACGCCCCATACCCGCTGGTTGAGTGCTAGCTGTCAAGCTAGCGTATCGAAACCAGCGTCGGTGTATCGAAATTGCGCTTCAACCCTTACGCGTGAAAGAAAACAGGGTGTCTTTGGGCATTTCAGCGAGCAGATCGGCATTCACCTGCTGCAAGGAGAACTCGCGGCGGGTTGCGTTGATCGGTTCTGACAACGATCCGGAATACCAGTGCAGCAGCAGCCCGAAACTGCGAGCTTGCGCCACTTCAAGGGCAGTCTTGACAACGTCCATCCATGGCTGTCCGTCTCGTCCGTCCGAGTCTTGCGACCGGTTTTCCTTTGCCAGCTCTGCTGCTCTCTGCTTCTCAGCAACCCAACACTTCACGCGTTGTTCGCTCCAACCCTTAGCCTTCAGCCTTACTAGGTCTTTTTCAGTGACGGTGTATTTGTCCACTTCGTCAGGTCTGGCTGCTTTGCCCAACCAAGTTCCGCAATCGCACTGGCAGTCGGCTCGCATCAGATAGGTCTCATCGGCGGCCAACAACCCCTGGATGTGGGGATTGGCAGCGGTAGTGAAGCGTACTTTCGAGCCGACGCTGTTTAGAGCGGCGCTCAACTCGTCCAAACTGATTCCGCCGACAACCGCAGTGATTTGGTAGCACATGGTATTCCGAGTCTATCGCTCTCCCAACAACCAAACCTGCCCCTGTAGTAACTCGTGGTTTCTGTCGATACTGAGCCTATGGCTCCACTTAACCTAGAATGCGCCAACCCCGCTGGTTGCTGCCGACCGTCTCTCTTGTCTTTCCTCACGTCAGTCGCGGAATCCAGAGCAATCGGTCGTTAAACAAGAACGAATCGTTAAAACTGTAACCCTGTTAACCTGCGGTCACGATAGCGACAGATAGCGGCGGCAGGGTTAAGGTTCCATCAGCCAGTGAAGGGGTTTGGCCGTCTGAGGCGGCGGTGTCGTGATGCCAGTTAGATCAGTGGCTGACCAAACCATTGGCATCCGTTTGTTTGGGTCGTTTCTAGAACCCACCATGCCGATTTCTTCCCCGAAGTAGATGAACGGATTGCCGGGCAGTAGCAAATAGGTGGCCGCAGTGAGTTTTCGCTACATGGAGAGCCGCTTGACATAGACTAGTTGTGTGCGATCGGACTCCAGGAATTAGTGAGGCTAGTAAAGCCCTTGACAGCGTAAATTGCAGATAGCAAGATTGAGTAAGAGTTTTTTCACTATAGGAGAAATAATGCAAACTTCTCGCTCAGCCTCTAGCCGCACTATTTTTGCCACATTAACCGCTGTCACCTTGATGGCTAGTGTTCTGTGTTCAATACCTGCTGCATCAGCTAGTCCTAAAGACTCTGAGGACAATACGGTCTTTATCAAACCTGATCCGAGTCCTGCCGATGTCGATGACGCCTACTCGAAGATGCTGGATTTGGTCGGATATGAAGCGTTGGTTAATAACGAAGATTTGATGTTGTTTGGAACCTGGATAGAGGAGTTGTCAGGAATTTTCGAATCTGGTTACTACGATGCAGAGGTCAACATTAATACCCGCACTATGACACTGTTGTGGCACGGGTCATCACCGCTTCAAAAGATCATCGCTGACGAGGCAGAAAAAAGGAAAATAACACTGCAAATAACATCTGTGCCGTATACTCGGGCTGGTGTAAGAAAAGCCATGGCTGCATTAATGGACACTGACATTGACACACCTCAAGGCAAATGGCGAATCTCTGGAATTTCTGGGCCCGATCTTGATAAGCCATACCTGACTGTTCCTGGTTTTTTCGCAACTGACACCACACGGAGAATGACGGCTAACCAGCAACACCTGCTTCAGAAAGCAGTTAGTTCCATTGTTCTCCAAGCCACAGCCGATGACCTCTCTGTTGTGGTGGAAGATGGATCCCCAGACGTACCATTTACCAGATCGAACGATGCATCACCCTTCTGGGCTGGAGGAATGATAAGAGGCGCTGACAATTCTGGTTGCACCAGTGGTTTCGCGGTCGTCTATCAAGGAACCTCTCATACCACTACAGCCCGACACTGCGCCTCAACGCCCTATAGAGCTTGGGACGCTCCCGCAAATTCATACGGTTTGACATATTCAACTAGCGCTTCCGGGCAAGCTCGGATTCTTACTGGTCTTGGAGGAGCAAATATGTTTGAAGGCGCTTGGAATAATGCCTCTAGTCTAAACAAAAAGGTGATAGGAGCCTTAAAGGTTAAGAAGGGAGAACTTGTCTGTAGCAGCGGAGCAAATTCTGGCGTGCACTGCAACCTCCTAGTAGAGAACCTGACTGATACTTTTGACGATGGTATCAATGCACAAACAACAATCCGTGTCAAACAGCAGGTTGGTGGGCAAATAGCTGGAGCACGGGGTGATAGTGGAGGTCCAATCTTCTCTGTTAAGCCAGGAGATACCAGCAAGGTTTATGCCGTGGGGATGTTACAGGGCGCTCCGACCGCAACTTTGATTAATTCTTGCGGTTCTCTGCGCATCTCGGCGCAGTGTTCTATGACTATACAATTGACATCTATCGAGGCAATCCTCAAACCTCTCTCAGGTGCAATTTTGCTTGTATAGGTGTATGACTCAAAATGCAGAAACCAACGCTGTCGAAATGCTTATTGTTGTCACGTGAATGGTTTGATGTGTTACACGCGAGTCTTGGTAGAAGGAGCTGGATGTCTCGGTCGCCCTTTCGACTTGTTCCTAGAATGAAAACAAAGGTTTTTGTCGTAATAGTTTTCTTTTTCGTATTACCAGTGATAACCGCTTGTTCATCACTGATGACGCAAACACCAACCGCCAATCTGCCTGCCATCAGTGGGTCGCCGGGCGCTTTGGAGACCCCCGCCACTCCAGCGGGTTCCGCTGGGGTGGAACAGCTCCAAGGTGTTTGGGAACTAGTGTGGTGGGATCATCAGTTGTCTGTCCCGCAAGAACCTATCACTCTAATAATCGAGGGTAGTGATGTCGTTGGTCAGATGGATTGCAACCGATATCACATACCTAATGCCGTAACTAGCACTGAATTTCGACCAGAAGCCATGACTATCACATTCGCACTATGCAATGAAGCTGGAGAAGAGATAGAGGCCACATACCAGAAATTGCTTAGCGAGATCGATACCTGGAAGCGGGCAGAAGACTCGTTGGCTTTGTCGACGAAGGGAACTGAAACATTGCGCTATCGAGTTCAAAAATAATGTTTTTAATCTGACAATTGCATGCCTGTCGGATGGAAAAATGAACAAGAGTAAATGCACTCAACATGCTTCGCATTTCGATACACAAACCTGCGGTCGTCTTGCCTCATCGTTAACTCCATCACACAAGGCTGACCCATCCGGGCATTTTCAGATGAGTCAACGACCCCCGCTACACGGGCATTTACGATGAGTCAACTCGCGAGTTTGAAGATATGAGGCGAGCTAAGGTAAAGTACATGGCTGGTTATGACGTTGTAGTTCTCCGGTGGAAGGGAGCCTCAGGTGCCTGTCCGCTCGGTTAATCCCCGTTCGTCCCTCGTGTTTGATGTGCAAACCATTGCGCGCCAAACCGGACATTCAATGCAGGTACGGCGTGAAGTTGCCGCACCGGATGGCCTCGGCATAACCATGATCGGTGTACAGCCCCAATCGCCTATAGCACTAGAAATAATCTTCGAGTCTGTAGTTGAGGGAGTGCTGGCCACCGGAACGGCCGATTTCACATTGACCGGAAACTGCGCATGCTGCCTAGACGAGATCGAATACCCCGATTCGACAAACTTCCAGGAGTTGTACTGCTATCCGGAAAAAGAAATAGACGATCCGGACGCCCGCCACCTCGTAGATGATTTGGTTGATCTTGAACCGCTATTGCGTGACCTGGTGGTTACCGATCTGCCATTCACTGTGAAGTGTCGAGATGATTGTGCCGGATTGTGTACCAAGTGTGGGACAAATCTGAACCACGACCCGAGTCACAGTCACGGCGCGGATGGCGACCCACGATGGGAAGCATTGGCCAGTTTAGATGGCCTCTTGCTCGCATCGGACAAAGACGAAACCACGAACAAGGAGTAGATGTGGCAGTTCCGAAGCGGAGAATGTCGCGGGCAAATACGCGTGCTCGCAGATCGCAGTGGAAAACAACCGCGCCCACTTTAGTGACATGTGCGAATCCTGCCTGCGGCTCGAAGCATCTACCGCACACCGTTTGTCCTGATTGCGGGCAGTACGGTCCGCGCGGTGAGCGCCGACAGGTCATTTCGGTTTAAGTGTCTCCTGCGTGAGCAGGGTAGTTGAACTTTTCCACAAGTTGGGGCTTGAGGTCGACCCCCAACTGCTGCGGGTTGCTCTCACCCACCGTTCGTTCGCATATGAAAACGGTGGAATCGCCAATAATGAGCGACTGGAATTCCTAGGAGACGCAGTCCTCGGGGTCGTCGTCACCGAATACCTCTATAACAGCTATCCGGATTTTCCGGAAGGCAAACTCGCCAAGATGCGATCTGCCGTCGTAAACGCCAATGCCTTGGCAGATGTGGCACGCGGCCTGAACTTGGGCGCAGATATTTTTCTCGGAAAAGGTGAAATAGCGACTAATGGTGCAGACAAGGCATCAATTCTTGCCGACACCCTGGAAGCGGTGATCGGCGCGGTCATGATTTCGGCGGGCAGGGACGCGGTGATGCGCTTCATCCATCACCTCTTTGACCCGCTAGTGGACGCGGCAGCCATCAGCGGCGCTGGGTTGGATTGGAAAACTTCACTGCAAGAACTTTGCGCCGAATACGGTTTAGCTGTCCCCACCTATCTTGTCGCAGACTCTGGCCCAGACCATGCGAAACGCTTCGAGGCTGTGGTCGCAATCGACGAATGGCGTTCTGAAGTCGGCAGCGGCACTTCTAAAAAATACGCTGAGCAGGAGGCTGCCGCGGCAGCATTTTCATTTTTGAGTGCTCACCACAGCAGCCGCGATGCCTGAACTGCCCGAGGTAGAGACGATTCGGGCAGGACTTGAGTCAAACCTAGTCGGGTTGCGAATCGCCGAAGTGAAGGTGTTCGATAGCCGAGCTGTTAAGCAAGACGTTTCCTGGTTCGCTCCCGCACTGATCGGCCGCACAATCACCGGTCTATCACGGCGTGGAAAGTATCTCTGGTTCAACTTCGGAATGTCGGAAGTGCTGCTGGCGCATTTAGGCATGAGCGGCCAGTTTCGGATAGACCACTGCAACACTTTGCGGCCTACCCACACCAGAGTGGAGTTCGGTTTCTGCAACACTGACCTGAAGCTGCGTTTTATAGATCAGCGGCTTTTCGGCGGCCTGCGTCTGGGAGAAACCGACCAAGGATTACCGGTAGCCATCTCGCATATCGCCCGTGATCTATTGGATTGTGAACAAAATCTTGGGGCGCTGGCTGCGAAGATGCAAGGTAAATCCAGCGGAATAAAGCGTGTGCTGCTAAACCAATCGGTAGTGTCTGGAATCGGGAATATTTACGCAGACGAGTCGCTGTGGCGTGCCAGTTTGCATTACAACGATCCAGCCAATACCTTCACGCAAGCTGAAATAGTTAACTTGTTGCGACATGCCTTAGACGTGCTCACCGAAGCGCTAGCAGCCGGAGGAACATCGTTCGATGCGCTATACGTCTCAGTTTCGGGAGAATCAGGCTATTTCGCGCGTTCGCTACAGGCATATGGCCGCGAAGGGCAACCCTGCTATCGCTGTGAGGCGCCAATCGTACGCGAGCCTTTCTCTGGTCGTTCCAGCTTCCGCTGTCCAAAGTGTCAGACTTCACGGTCAACCCAGTAGAGTTGAGGAACTGTGACACGAAATGATCAATCCCCTAACAATCTGCGCAACCTCAGCCAGTTTGCACGTTTTGCTTTGGTAGGTGGATTGGGAGTATTGGTGAATCAAGGCGTAGTGGTTGGCTGCAATGTGATAGGCAGAGACTTCTTCGGGGTTGATCGTGAAGATGCAGTCATTGGAATACTCCTTACTGACCTGAGTGTCCGCAACTATCACCTTTGGTCAACGCTTGCTTTCCTTGTAGCAAACTTTATTAACTTCGTTTTGAATCGGAATTGGACTTTCAAGACTGCCGAACCTGCCCCGTTCTGGAAGCAGTATTTTCCATTTCTGATCGTCGGATTATTTGCCCAAGGCTTCGGATTACTGATTCTTACCGCATTGATGCACCCGCAGTCGGCGATAAGTTTACCAACATCGATATTCACCGATTCCGAAGGGTTCTTGAACAAATACTATTGGGCGAATCTCATCACTGTTTTTGCGGTAACCCCGATCAGTTTCGGATTGAATAAACTATGGACGTTCCGCATTGTCCACACCGCAGAAGCCAAGACGTACGAGGAGGGTGAGTGTATTTAAAGAGCCTTACCTTGCGCGGCTTTAAGTCGTTTGCCTCGACGACCACGCTCAACTTTGAGCCTGGAATCACCTGTGTTGTGGGGCCAAATGGTTCTGGTAAGTCCAATATCATCGACGCTCTTAGCTGGGTAATGGGGGAACAGGGCGCGAAAACGCTGCGCGGCGGCAAAATGGAAGATGTTATCTTTGCCGGCACTTCCAAACGAGCGCCGCTGGGTCGCGCTGAAGTGCTACTCACCATCGACAATTCGGACGGCGCATTGCCCATTGAATATGCCGAAGTGACCATTTCGCGCACGATGTTCCGTTCGGGAGGCTCGGAATATGCCATCAACGGCACCGTGACCCGACTGTTAGACGTGCAAGAACTGCTTTCCGATTCCGGCATCGGACAGCAGATGCATGTGATTGTGGGACAAGGTCAGCTCGACGCGATCCTGCACGCGACACCTGAAACCCGACGCGGATTCATCGAAGAAGCCGCCGGAGTTACGAAGCACCGCAAACGTAAAGAGAAAGCACAGCGAAAACTTGAATCCACTGCCGCTAACCTGAATCGTTTATCAGATTTACTCAACGAATTGCGCCGTCAGTTGAAGCCCCTGGGCAGGCAAGCCGAAGCGACAAAGAAAGCTGCGAGCATTCAATCCGATGTTTTCGATGCCAAGGCTAGATTGTTAGCTGACGACTATTCACAAGCCTTGGCTGGACTGCAAAACGAGTTGGCCGCTGAAGCGTCAATCAACTCACAGCGTGCCCAGATTGAAGAAGCGATTTCAGCGGTCGCGGCTGCCGAAACTGATTTAGAAATGACGGCAAGCCAAGCGATGCACGCGCTTACGGCCTCACGTGATGCCTGGTACACCTTGGCAGGGATTAAGGAACGAGCGACTGCCACCGCAGCCATAGCCGCCGAGCGTTTACGCGCAGTTGATGTGGGGCAAATCAATGCAAATTCTGGCAGAGACCCACAAGCCATTGCCGACGAGATAACCAGCATCAGCAAAGCCGGTGCTGAATTGGATGCTGAAGCAGGCCAGAAAGCTGAAGCGTTGCAAGCCGCGGTCGCCGCAAGGCAACTGGCAGATCATGCTTTTGAAACTGCCGAGAAAACGTTTCAAGGGGCGCAGCGAGCCTTTGCTGATCAACGGGAGGGGTTAGCGCGACTCGCTGGAGAAGTTAACACTCTTCGCAGCAGGGCAGAGTCAACTGACGCTGAAATTGAACGCCTCAATGCAGCAGCTACCGCAGCTACTCAGCGGGCAGATACCGCGAAATCGGAGTTTGCAAAGTTGGAAACGTCACTGGCAAGTTTAACCGCCGGTGAATCTGGATTGGATTTTGAGTATTCCCAAGCCGAAAACCAGTTGAATCTGATAACTGTAGAACTTGCTGAGTTGCAATCAGAGGAGCAACAGTTGGAAGCATCGCGCGCTGGTTTAGCCGCGCGTTTAGATGCCCTCAAACTAGGGCTTGACGGAAAAGACGGCCAAGCAGCGTTACTTGCTACTGCCGAGTCGTACCAGGGCGTGCTGGGTTCGGTTGCGGCGTTAATCCAGGTTCCGAGCGGAGACGAAGTTGCTATCTCTGCGGCGCTTGGACTGGCAGCAGATGCAGTTGTATTTGCCGGAATGGACAACGCACTGGCGGCAATGTCCAAACTAAAAGCACAGGAATTAGGACGTGCCGGAATGCTGCTAGGCGGTTTGAAGGCGCACACTGACATGCAGCGTTGGCCAGAACTACCAAAAGAAGCCCGTTATGCCGCCACAGTGGTGAAAGCCAAACCCGAAGTGCTGACTGCGTTGGAACGTCTGCTCTACAAGGTGGCATTGGTTCGGGACATTGAAGCTGCCCGCAAACTCGTAGCTGACCTGCCCGACTTGACTGCGGTAACTCCCGAAGGTGATGTGCTGTCTAGTTGGTTGGCGGTAGGAGGTTCGGCCACGAAACCTTCGCTGATTCAACTCCACGCCGCTATCGAAGATGCTACAGACAAGTTGGCTCAAGTGCAGGCCGACATCGAACGGCTCCAGTTTGAACTTGCACGTAAAAAGACGGAACACGATGCCGCAAGTCAACGGTTGGAAGCTGCGCTGGCACGCCTGAATGAGTCAGATGCCGAATATGCAGCGCTGGCTGAACAGGCCAGTTCCCTGAATCAGAGTATTGGTTCGGCAACTGCCGAATCGTCCAGGATGGCGGAAGCCATAAAGACTGCTCTGGAATCCAAGACGGCTGCTTTGAACGCCTTGGAACAGTTGGAGGATCGCCTTGACGCTGCTACTGCGGCGACTGGTTCGGTCGTGGTTGATTCTGGTGAACGTGACCGAAACGCCGACTTAGCGGCTATCGCGCTCTCAACCGAGATGGATGCCAGGCTCGCACTGCGTACTGTAGAAGAAAGGGCGCGGGCGCTCCATGCGCGCGTCGAGAATCTGGAGTTGGCGGCGGCAGCGCAGCATAAAGCGCTTGCCGAAGCGCAAGCTATGAAACAGCGGTTACAGGCTGAAGCTACGAAGGCAAAAGCGGTGTCAGTCGCCACCGAGTGGCTACATCGACAAATCGAATCCTCAATTGAGCTTGCCGAAATTAATCGGGTCAATGCCCAAGTCTCACACGACGAGGCGCAAGCGGCGCTTGCGGCGGCACGGCTCCAGCACAAGGAGTTAGCGAAACAATTTGAGGATGCTGTCGCTACTGCGCATCGTGATGAACTGTCGCGTACCCAGCAGCAAATGAAGCTGGATTTGCTTGTGGAGAAGGCAGCGTCTGAACTGAGTTACGATCCGGATGCTTTGTTGGCTGAATTTGGGCCTGAGGTTTTGGTGCCGATACCTAGCGATGAAAATCCAGAGCAGACCAAACCGTACGTCCGACATGAGCAGGAGCGGCGGCTTGCGGCAGCACAGCGCGAGTTGGCGGTTCTGGGCAAGGTAAATCCACTTGCCTTGGAGGAGTTCGAGGCGATGCAGGAACGCCATGCGTTTTTGGCAGATCAACTTGAGGATTTACGGAAGACCCGTGCTGACCTGCTAGCGATCATCGAAGATGTAGAAGGCGAAATCCTTGATGTTTTCCAGAAAGCCTTTGAAGATGTTCGCAGGGAGTTCAAACTCAGCTTTGAGCGGCTTTTCCCAGGAGGAGAAGGCAATTTGGTTTTGACAGAACCAGGGCTTTGGCTGACTACCGGTGTGGAGGTTGAGGCGCGTCCAGCAGGCAAGAAAGTGAAGCGGCTCTCGCTACTGTCTGGGGGGGAACGGGCGTTGGTAGCGATCGCATTCTTGGTTTCGCTGTTCAAAGCTCGTCCCAGCCCGTTCTACATTTTGGACGAGGTGGAAGCCGCCCTAGATGATGTGAATCTTGAACTGCTACTGAAAATATTTGATGAGTTGCGGACGGTTAGCCAGTTGCTGGTAATCACTCACCAGAAACGTACGATGGAGATAGCCGATTCCCTATACGGGGTGGCGATGCGTGACGATGGAGTTACTACGGTGATCAGCCAGCGGCTGCGTGAGGAATGACGTGATGTGGTGCATAAACCCAACTTTATGTACCTGTTTTCCCCAAATTTTTGGTAAATTCTTAGCGCCATTTAAGGGTCCTCTCAGAACCAAAAGGCATAATTGACGCGATTAAGGAAGGATTGCTGTGCCGTTCGATTTGTCGTTTGGAATCATCTGCTTGGGTGCGGCGGTCGCCCTAGGTCTGCTGATCATGCTGATTGTCACTATCGGTGCCGGTGTCAGCAGTCATAAGCACTCAAAGATCAGGCGAAGAATGGCTTCAGCGGTGCGGCATCTCAATGGTGAAGCTGATCCCCCGGCAGGACTCGTTGCTTTCTTTGAAGAAATGCCTACTTCAGCACGCAGCGCTTTCTCAGCAAAAAGCGCCACCTCAGCTACCGAAAACCCCGCTGTTGAAACTTCGGCAACCTAACGTTGACGCGTACCCCTGTCCCCATCCATCAGGCATGATTTTGATAAGGGTTTCGTCCTTTCGCAACAGGTGAGCAGAGTGTCGCCGGGCGAGCGTCGATGTGGGTAGGAAAGACGTATGGGGTTACTTCTTAGTAGCATTTGAGGGTGAACTTATATGACTTCGTAGGTTGGTTAGTTGGCGGCGGCATTGTTTTAGCTATCGCCGTTGCAGCGATCATTATCTTTGCGTCCAACCGAAAAGCCAAACATCAGGCGGCCGAGCTATCGGAAACTGGAGTCGAAGCTAGTTCGGACAGGTCGGAACTTGACCGACCCGAGGCTCCGGTTTCCCGCCTCACGCGGCTACGTCGACTGCTGGCTGGGAAAGACAACCTGCTGGCTCGCGGACTGCTGCAATTGCTGAAAGCTGATCGAATCAGTGACGACACGTGGGATGAGCTCGAAGCGGCACTGC
>WRJP01000028.1 GCA_009778535.1 Propionibacteriaceae bacterium
TTTCGGGAAGTAGGAGGCTGGGAAGTGGGAACCGCAGCTTTTGCCGCAGACTTTGTTTTCCGTTGGTCTGATCTGGACACCCATTCGCATGTGAGCGACATTCGGATTCTCGACGCGATGTCAGAGACTCGGGTCGCCATGAACCCAGCCGATTCGACAATTCACCGGATGCAGCACGCCGCTGATCTTGGATATGTCTGGATGGTTGCCCGCCAAGATGTCGATTATCTAGCTCCGGTGCCACACCAACTGAAGCCGTACCAAGTGCGGGTCGGATTCGCCAAACTGGGAAGAACATCACTGACGCTGGTTGCAGTACTTGAGGACAAAATCGAGAACATTCCTGCCGGTGATGTTGGGAAAGTTTACGCCCGTTGCACCACCGTATTAGTATGCGGCGACCGGAACGCTCGCCCAATTCCATTACCAGAGGATATGAGGTTGGGATTGAAACGTTGGCCAGCGGTGCCGACCTCGGATTGAGTAGATTATTTTCATCCCGGGTAACTTCGGGAATTGATTAAGAAAGCGCACTATGTTTGACTACAAATCGAAGCTGATCAGTGTTGAACAAGCACTCGATCTCGTTGCCGATGGCGACCTAATCACTGTCGGTCTTGGAGCGAATGAACCCCCCGCCTTCTTGTCGAACCTGCATCACATCGCCGATCGGGTTAGCGATGTAACTATCTCGAATTGCTTACCGATGGTAGCGGGGGACTACCTGAAAGAGGAGATTTTCACCAAGGCGTTCCGAATCGAAACCCTGTTCTCCAACCAGCTGATGCGCAAACTAGCCCATACGGGTCGGGTTTCATTTGTTCCAAATAACCTGCACTTTGTTGGCAGTAAACGCAACGCCCATCGCCGCTCGAAAATCATGATCTCGTTGGCATCAACCCCTGGAGAAAATGGACGTACCAGCTTCGCAACCGGCAACGCCTACGAAGATCGGATTGGTGCGCAGGCTCAATACCGAATCCTTGAGGTTAGCCCGAACGCGCCCAAGTGCTATGGGCAGAACTATCTTGAGTGGGATGAAATCGATTACGTAATCGAGTCTGAGGCGTGCCCTTGCACCATTCCCGCACTTGAACCAAATGAGCGGGATATGAAGATTGGCCAGATCATCGCTGGGCTGGTCAACGATGGCGACTGCATCCAAGTTGGTGTTGGTGGTATCCCCAATGCTGTGTGCCAATCCCTTTTTGAAAAGCGGGATTTGGGTGTTCATACCGAGATGATGACTACCGGTCTGATGGATCTCATCAAGGCCGGTGTGGTGACGAATGCGCGTAAACAGGTTGACGTTGGGCTAACGGTATTTACTTTCGCGCTGGGTTCGGCGCAGATGTATGACTTTATCAATGAAAATCCGACGCTGTTCACTGGGCGTGGCGAGAACGTCAATGACCCATATGTCATTGCTCGCAATGATAATCAGGTCTCAATCAACACCACTGTTGAAGTCGATCTCTGCGGCCAGTGTTGTTCAGAAAGTATCGGTAGTTCACAGATTTCGGGTTCGGGTGGCCAGGTAGACACCGCTGTCGGTGCTCAGAACTCCAAGAACGGGCGTTCAATCATTGCGCTGTATTCCACGCTTGAGAAAGTCAACAACCTAACTGGAGAGACCGAGGTGATCTCGAAGATAGTTCCGACGTTACGCCCAGGTGCGGCCGTTACTTTGTCGCGCAATGATGTGGACTGGGTTGTCAGCGAGTACGGTGCGGTGAATCTGCGCGGGACATCGATTGCAGAACGTGTCCGACTACTCACCAGCATTGCGCACCCGCAATTCCGCGACGGACTGCTTGCTTGCGCAAGGGAGCTAGGGTATCTCTTATAACTGGTAACTGGACAGGCCAGCGTAGTCGCCCTTGGTCGATACACCGACCTTCGGTCGACACTCAACCGCCAGGACTCAGGACGGAGTACACAAACCTACGGTTTGCGGCAACCAGCAGGACTCCTAGCCCTCAGTTGATGGCTGTCCTGCAAAACGCTTGGGCTTGGGAGAGGCGCGTCAACTCTGCGACCACTGGGTCGGCGACTCTGGCCTGCATCACAGCCTCGATTTGATCTAATAACTGGAGAGTTACCGTCTTTGCCCGTCGTCTCGCACCTGGTCGTACTAGCAGGCGTCCCAGCAGTCCTAGCAGCACCCCGAATACGATGCCAGCAATTAGCAAGACCACTGGTGCAGGTAGCCCAAACCAGTAGGTAGCAGGGAACGGCTCATAGTTGAAAGCTGAAAGGATCGGTGCAGACACCAACCATCCGATTCCAGTCACGACTGTCAGGATGCCCATGATCTTCAATACTCTAAATACGCTCCACCACGAAACCTTCGGGGTGGTAACCAAGTTCTGAGAGGCAATGTCGGATAGCTGTGACAGCAGCGGATTCACTTCACGATTTGCAGCAGTCCAGATTGCGCGTTTCCATCCAGCCGGTAAATCTGCACTGACGTTATCTGCGAAAGATTGCAGCGCATCGGACAGTTTGGCTCGACCTACAGCGCCTTGGAAGCTGGCTGAACCAGTTTCGTTTGAAAGATCGACTTTCACCCGTTTTGAAGCCTTAACTTTCTGTAACGGGTCTTTGAGCTTGCGATGTCTCCTGGAGACGAATGGCCAACCAGTAACTGCCCAACCTTTTGATAGCCAATCCTGTTCGACACTGGCAGCTTTTTCACGCACACCGACGACGTCACTGACCGAAGCTGCCAAGGTAGAAACCATTTGACGGTTCACTACCGGACTGGCTTTCCCCAATTCGATTTCGATTGAATAGGCCGCTATGCGGATGTCTCGCAACACCCGCAACGTCATAGCGATCTTTGCCGCAGCAGTTTTCTTTATCATCTCAAGCAGCGCCGCTACTCCGGTACCGTATTGCGCTGCGGTCACGACGATTCGGGTCGCTTGCAGCCGGTTGTCATTGAGGATTTGTCGCAGATCGCGGACGCAACGATTCATGTCTGCTTCGCTGAGCTGGTCGGATTTGTTGAAAGCGACCATCATCACTTCTGCATATTCATTCAAGGGCTGTAAATAGCCTTCATGTAATGCAGCGTCGGCATATTTTTCTGGATCGACTACCCAGATGAGGGCATCTACCACCTCAATCAGCCGATCTACGGTTTCGCGGTGCTTGATCTCAACCGAGTCGTAATCAGGAAGATCTAAAAGGATTAGGTCGGTCAGGTGGGGGTCGTTAGCTTCGAGCAGATGCCGCGATCCCGCACCCAACCAATCTAACAACTCGTTTGGATGTTGTTTGCCCCAGGTAACCGCTCTTACCTGCGAAGTTGTGGGTCGTTTCACCGAGACGTCGGCGATGTCTTTGCCGATAAGAGCGTTAAAAAGACTTGATTTTCCAACGCCTGTTGGGCCAGCAAGTGCGATAACCGTTTTTTCACCGCTCAAAGCTGCCCGTCGTCCGGCTCGCTGGAGGACACTTCTAGCTTTTTCAGCAGTCGTATGGTCGATTCTGCCTTCACTGGCGTCCAACGCTTTCTGTAATGCTGTGACGCGACGAGCGAGATTCAGGGTATGGGCGTTGGTTCGGTTCAGTACGGTGGTATGCGCATCCATCACGACACCTGCGACAATCTCGGATCGACGAAACTCGTGCTGGAAACATCCAGCAAGATGCTGCTCAATTGTTCGCGGGCGTCAGGATTGATTTTCAGTTCGTCCAGAATCTTGTCGAAACGATATTGCTCCGTAGAAAGCAATTTGGCGATGCGGCTGTCAAGGTTGATCTTCGCTTCCTGTGCCAGTTTCCGCACGGCACTATCGCCGAAAACTGCCTCCAAAACACGCTGAGCCAGCACTGCCGTGCCGCCAGCGATGCCTACTTCAGCACCTACTAATCCTCCGGTGTGCGAGAACACGAAGATCATCAATGCGACCCCGACTCCATTCACGCCCAAGGCTAGGAAACGAGCTTGGGCACGCTTTTCTACGCCGGTCTCGCTCACCAGCTTCAACACATCCTCTTGCCATTGCGTCACCAATTCTTTGGCGGCGACCGACAACCCAGGCGAGCCGCGGGTGATTTCACTCGACACCCCAGCCAGTATTGCGCGTCCGCTTGGATCGGCTTCCCAGGCAGCGCTGGCTCGCTGTGCCGCCAAATCGGCCTCATGACGTATCAGAACATCCAGACCCGATTCGATTGCCGTTCCCAATTCAACCGCTTGTTTTGGTACGCCAGAGAAAAAGGCCGTCATCCTGTCGCGGAGGCCGCCAATCTTTTGCTCAACTGCGCGGAAAAACTGGCCGGTACCTACGAAATCATGCCATTTCGCTAATACTTCGCCACGCAGCAGCGTCCCGTCGGCAGTGTTTTCCATGATGCGAGAGGACGCTTCGGAGTAGGCGCGAGTAGACATAGTACGCAACTGTGTCACTTTGATCTGCTGTTCTTCTATTGCGTCAATCACTTTGGGAATGTTGCGCGACATCGCATTTATGGCACCAGACATCGTCTGCACTGATGCCAGTCTGCGGGCAGCCAAGTTTCCGGCGAGGTCGGACAACCAGGTTTTCAATTCCTGGATGTACTCGTCGGGAAGTCGCCCTTCATGGAGTTGGTCGATTTCAGGAATGCAGAACAACTTGGTTTCAGCCAAACCGCGTTCGGTCAGCATCTGGCGCAAGTACGCAGAAACTTCGGCTAATGCGGACTTCGGCACCCGATTCAACACGATCACGACTGTTGCATCGCGTTCAGCAGCTTGCTGGAGATGATCCCAAGGTACAGCATCGGCATAGCGGACGGCAGTCGTGAGGAATATCCACAGGTCGGCGGCATCCATCAACTGCGTAGCTAACTGGCGATTTTCGGCGACGATTGAATCCACATCCGGAGCGTCTAAGATTGCCATTCCGGCTGGAAGTGTGGGCACCGGAGACAAGCGAAGTAGGTTCGGATCGTCAGTCTCGGTTTTCGTACGAACCAAATGTGGCAGCACCCGATCAGATTCAAACCAACTGGCATCGGCCAGGTTGTATACCAGGGTTGGGACGCGAGTTGTGGGACGGAGCACCGAAGCCGGACTTACTGTGCGTCCAGCAAGGGAGTTAATCAACGTGGATTTCCCTGCCCCGGTAGAACCGCCTACCACTGCTAACAGCGGGGCGTTTTCTTGAGCTAGTCGCGGGAGAATGTAGTCATCGAGTTGCGAAACTTGACGTTTTGCATAATCGGCAGCAGCCGTCGCCGATGGCATCTGCAATGGGACATGGATGTTTGCCAGTGCTTCACGCAGGCGAGCCAGCGCGAAATCTAGTGGGCGGTCAGCCATCCGGCTTCTCCTATTCCCCTGGCGGTTTCCAATTCGGGTCAACAGCAGAATACCCAGCTATCGCGTCTTTTTCACCACCAGCGGCTTGGTTTGCGAGAGGAACTCTACTTCTACTCCACCTAAATTTTGGCAATTTCGGCAGTGAAATCTTCAACCCCCTGGGGTCGGACATCGCATTTGGGCGCAACTCCCTGATTTTCAAAAGCAATTCTTCGGCTCGCAGGTTCGCGGTTTGATCGACGATGCCATTGGTTTCGGCATCGCGCAGATAAGCCAATTCTGTCATTGCTCGTTGTATCTCAATCGTCGCCAGGAAAATCGACCAGCCCTTAGTTAGCGCCAAAAATCCTGCATAAAGCCGGGTACGCAAACGGGAGAATACTTCCGGATCGGATTCCAACAGCCATCCCACCCGCACATAGTCAGCTAAGCGGTGACTAATGAGTTTGCCTTGCGCGAGCGTATGCCGTATCACGTAGAGGATTACAAAAAGAAGCAGTGGAACTATCACTAGCCAGTACATAAAACCCATTTGGGAAATCTGTTCCGCCTGCGAGTTGAAAAACATGTGTCCAAAGGCCGCTAACAAGAATCCTGCCAGCGGCGCTAATACACGCACGACCTTGCTTCTCGAACGTATCCCGATAGCAATCCCGAAGGCAGTCATGACGGTGAACAGTGGATGACCGAAACTAGTCCACAGTCCGCGAAGCAAGACCGTCTGGTGCAACGCCTCAGCCGCATCTCCGACTTCGATAGTTTGGGAAGCAAAGACAATTACCCGCGAGTAGTAAAGAATGTTTTCAGTAAAGGCAAACCCGACGGCAGACAGCCCTCCCAAACAGACCAACGTCGTGCGGGAAACCAGTCGGTAGCGCACAAATATCGCCAGTAGAAACAGCACGGTAGCTTTCGATGCTTCCTCAACAAAGGGTGCGATAAACACTGCCGTCCGCGCTTGAGCGGCCGGATTTCCGTCGCCCACAATATTCAGATGTTCTGATGCCCAAGTGTTGATTTCAGCAGAAACGACTACGGCGACACTAGCACCCCATCCCAACGCTAAAAACCAAAGCAGGGGGCGTTGCGGGCGGAAGCGATCTGTGATCAGAAAAATCACTGTCCAGAAAATGACGGTAGGTGCCGCCAGCCAAGCCGACTGCTTCAACGCTGACATGTTGATGCCTTGAAGAACTCCGCCGGGCACTTCAATGTCAGCCATCAATAGCGAAAAGAAAGTGAAGATGCACATGGTGTATAGCAGCAGCGCCGCAAAAAAGGTCCAAGTCCATCCCGAAGTTAGGATTCTTTTGCCCAAAGGTTGGTCTTTTCTGCGTTCGCTGGGCAGATTATTGACCCTTCGCGGCGAAAAAACTTGGACACTCACACAATAAGGGTACATTCTTTGGCAATTAACGGCTTAACATAGTCATGTGCGCGTAGCGATAGTTTCTCTGGGATTGGCTTTGACGTTGGCTGGATGCGCAAATGTTGCACCTGCTGAAGTTATTCAACTGTACGGTTCAGTCGAGAGTAGCTACGTTACGATCAGCGTTCCGCAACTCCAAGGCTCCCATCAACTCCTGGTTCAAGCCAGCCAGTTGGGACGAGTTGAAGCTGGCAAAACTATTGCGGGTTTTGACGACCGGATGCTGACGGCGCAAAAACAGATTGCAGAAGCTGATGCTGCCACGGCTGCTGCTGCTGTCGCCTTACTCGAACACAACATTTCTGAAGTGGAAAAATCGCAAGACAAACTGACTAAAAACAGGCGCACAATCGAATCATCGATTGAGAATCTCAACGCAAATTCAAAGAACCTTGCCCGCCAGCGGGCGCAACTGGTTGAAAACATCAAAAAGCTCACCGCGTTGCGAAGCCATTATCAAAAGAGCATGAATGAAGTGGCGAAGATCCCATTTTATGATTCTTACCGAAAGCAGCTACAGAAAGCTATCAATGGGCTTACCGCCCAGATTAATCAAGCGCAAGCAGCTCTGAAGCAACTGGACGCAGCTCGGGCAAAAATGGGTCAAGGTGTGGGGCAAGCTAATTCTGGGCTTGATAATTTAAGTTCATCTTCAGCAGAGTTGAAGGAATTGAAAGCCGAACTGCAACAACTTCGCAAAGCTGCCGAGAGCGGGGTAGTGGCTACTCAAATAGGCGTCGAGTTGGCAAACTACCAATTGGGTCAGGCTCAAATTGTCGCTCCGGTGTCAGGCACCATCGTGCAGATCGCCAGCCCAGGCCAGATTTTGCCTAACGGTGCCCAGCTTGCTGTGATCGACCCAGATACGCCAAAACATGTGACGGCTTGGGCGACACCAGAACAGCGCGAACAGTTCTGCGTGGGGTCAAAAGCAACGATCACTGCCACCTGGCTACCCGGAGAAGCGATTTCCGGTACTGTGGTTTCGCTCGGCAATGAAGCCAAATATCCGCCAACTTTCACAATCTCCAAAGACATCCATTTGATGCGTGCATATCAAGTGGAGATCGAAACCGAACAGAGCCTTCCGGCAGGGCTCTTTGTTGACATATCAATTCCGGCAGAAAGAAACTGCAATGGCTGAACGTTCTTCCAAACACTCAATAGCTCCTATAGTCGTCTTATTTTTAGCTATCACCGCCTTCGGTCTCCTCTGGTGGTTGCTAGCGGCATTGACCAATGCGTCCAGCCCCGCGAAGGCCACCTGGGGCACAGTCGAGGCTGATGAGTATCAAATTTCTGCGCTAGCTACTGGCACCGTAACCGAGGTTTTTGTAGCCGCAGGAGATCAGGTAAAGATCGGCGATACCTTAGTTCAACTTGACGACGCGGCCGCGAAACTCGTGTTAGAACAGGCGCAGCAGCAAGTTGCCGCTGAGAAGGCCAACGTCGAAAAGGAAAAGAACAACTCAAAAGCTGAACGCGACATGGCCGCAGCAAAACTGAAGCAAGCTGAAGCAGCAGCCGCTTACGCGCAACTACAAGTCGATAACATGACGATTGTTTCGAGTGTGAATGGGAAGGTGACTGCTGTATTGACCAACCCTGGGGCGGTCTCAACTCCAGGTAAGGCGCTGCTTACCGTGCTTGACCCTTCAAGCACATTTGTACGGGCTTACGTGCCGCAGACAATGGTTGAACAGTTGAGCGTTGGACAAGAGGTGACGCTCGCTTCGCCATATGCACAAAATTCAGCAAAGACGTATGGAAGGATTTCCTTCGTATCTGCCACGGCCGAGTTCACCCCAAATACCGCGCAAACCATCGAACAGCAAGCAAAGTTGGTGTATGAGATTCGGATTAACCAGCTAAAAGGCAATAGTTCGTTGAATGCAGGAATGTCAGTCGAAATCAAGTTCTGATGCTCCGCGAAGAAATAGCACTGCAAGCCAGGTCACTGCGTCGAAGTTTCGGCGAAATAGTCGCTTTGGATAGCGTTGACCTGAGCGTGCCTGTGGGCGCGTTGTATGGGCTGCTGGGTCCAGACGGAGCTGGCAAGACTACGTTGTTGCGGATTCTTGCCACACTTGGAAATCTGGACGCAGGCGTAGCTGAAGTTAACGGAAGTAACGTCACTGACTTCGAGCGGGAGCAACGGGCTGCGATTGGATATATGCCGCAGCAGTTTTCTTTGTATCCGGATTTGACCGTCGCTGAAAACCTAAGGTTATTTGCGGCGCTGCGCGGAGTTTCGAAAACACAGCGCGCCCAAAGGCAGCAGCTACTGTTGGACATGGTAGGCATGACAAAGTTCTCCGAGCGTTTAGCCGGCAATCTATCTGGAGGCATGAAGCAGAAGTTGATGCTGATCTCCATGTTGATGCACGACCCAGATTTGCTGATTCTCGATGAGCCAACAACCGGAGTTGATCCGCTGTCGCGGCACGAGTTCTGGGAGTTGCTGGCGCAGCTACACGAGGTTGGGAAAACAATTTTGGTGGCGACTCCGTATATGGAGGAGGCAGCAAACTGCGACGAGATAGCTTTCATTGCGGCTGGGAAAATAACCAAAACTGGTACGCCAGATCAAATCGTTTCAGATATCCCTGGCTTCAGCTACGAAATACGTGCTGAAGATCTGTTTGAAGTCCAATACCACCTGGATTCATTGGAGCAAGTTGTCACTACAGCTATGACAGAAAATGCGTTGCGAGTCTTAGTTAATGCTGGAACTCGAACCGAATTGGCGCAAGAACTTAGCGGCTTCAAGATCAGCGATATTACGCAGGTGCCTACTGATTTGGAAACAGCTTTCATCTATCTAGCGCAGCAGGCAAAAGCTGCAACGGTGGACAATGACCGACACTTTCAAGAGGTGACAAAATGATCACCCGTATCGCAGTTATTGCTGGCAAAGAGTTCCGCCAGATGTTTCGAGATATGCGGCTCCTAGGAATCGTGTTGTTGATG
Organism: Propionibacteriaceae bacterium; assembly: GCA_009778535.1. Lineage (GTDB taxonomy): Bacteria > Actinomycetota > Actinomycetes > Propionibacteriales > Propionibacteriaceae > Propionicimonas. The sequence continues at coordinate 9,717 of WRJP01000028.1, forward strand.
CCGATAATCCAATTGCTGCTTTTTGCCTACACTATCAGTTTCGACGTTCAAAACGTCCCGCTTTGGGTGGTTGACAACGACCGCAGTGTTTCCAGCCGTGACTACATCGCTTCGTTGACAGCTTCGGGAACTTTTCAGTTGGCCGGAATCTCTGATTCGTTTAATGATGGGGACTCGGCTTTGGAATTTGGTCAGGCGCGAGTCGCTGTGCTGATTCCTTCAGGATTTGGAGCGGAAATTGCGCGTGGAAATCCCGGTCAAGTCGGGATTTTGGTAGACGGTTCTGAACCAAATAGCGCACGGGTGTCCAGGGCGGCGGTCATCGCTATGAGTGCGAATTATTCATTGGAACTCACCAAGGGATGGGCAGTTGCAAACGGCATCGATTTGTCCGGACAGGGAATGCTGGCGGCACAAGTACGGACTTGGTATAACCCAGAGCTGAAGTCGTCCGACTTCTTGATTCCGGGGTTGATGGTCGTCATTTTGATGATCGTGACGGTGCAGCAGACCGCAGTTTCACTGGTACGAGAACGCGAGTTGAACACTTCAGATCAGCTTGCGCTCACACCGCTGCGTTCGGTTGAACTCATCATCGGGAAGTTATTGCCCGGACTGTTGCTGGCTTTCGTAAATCTCGGCGTGATAGTCGGATTGGGGGTTGGGGTCTTTGGGGTGCCGATGCGGGGCGACCCGCTTGCGCTTATTGCTGGGGCGACACTATTCATCATTTCTTGTCTTGGCATCGGTTTTCTGATTTCTGCGGTAGTGCCTTCAGTGGAAGTGGCAAGCATTGCAGCGTTGTTGGTGGCCTTCCTCCCCGCTTTCCTGCTTTCAGATTTTGCATTTCCGTTAGATCAAATCCCATTTGTGCTGGAGTGGTTTTCACGAGTCTTTCCCGGTCGCTACATGGTGACGATCTCGCGGGACGTGTTCTTGAAAGGTGCTGGTTTTGAACAGGTCTGGCGCGAACTTGGCGCGCTCTGTATTTTCGCAGTGGTCGTGACTGGGTTGGCCGCGATGCGTTATTCCAGGAGGGCGCGATGAGTATTCGGCGCACCAGGTTGTTGATCTGGAAAGAGTTTTTGCAGCTACGCCGCGACCGACTGTTGGGTGGGTTGCTGATTGCAATGCCGATTTTACAACTGATCTTTTTCGGTTATGTGATCGCTGCTGATATTTCGTCGCTGCGTACTGCGATTGTTGATTTAGATCATTCCAGTGTTTCAAGGCAGGTAGCCGACGGGTTCGCTAATTCCGAATATTTCAACATTGTGGCATTTCCCGAGAGTGAGTCCGAAGTAAAGCCATTGCTAGATCGTGGTGAAGTGCGGGTTGTCGTAGTAATACCGGAGAGAACGTCGTATCGCTTGGCACAAGGTAAGTCCGCAGATATTGGGGTCATCGTCGATGGTTCAAACTCGCAGGTTTCGCAGGTGGCGGGAGCTTACGCTACCGCAGTGGTTGCTGCCCTTAACGGTTTTGAACCACCAGCTTCGGCTCCGAGTTTGGATGCCCGAGTTAGGGTGCAATTCAACCCTAAGATGGAACCGGTAAACACCATGATTCCGGGGTTGATAGCAGTAATCATGATGCTTTCGTTGACCGCAATCATGTCTATGGCTGTGGTGCGAGAACGTGAATCTGGAGTGCTAGAACGGTTATTCATCACGCCGATTCGACCTGGTGAATACTTGATTGGGAAGGTGACGCCGTATGCAGCGCTGGCATGTGTGCAAATGGCCATCATCGCCTTGGGAGGTTCGCTGTGGTTTGGGGTTCCGTTTAATGGAAGTCTGCTGCTGGTTTTGACCGGACTCTTGCTTTTCATGCTGATCTCGATTGGGCTTGGGCTGCTGATCTCCTTGGTTTCAAGAACTCGAGCGCAGGCTATCCAGTCGGTGCTGTTCATCATGCTTCCTTCGATGGTGCTTTCTGGTTTCATCTTTCCTATTGAGTCGATGCCGGAGCAGATTTCGTGGGTTAGTTATCTGCTGCCTTTGACGCATGCGTTGATTGTGATGCGCGGGTCGTTCGTGAAAGGTGCGGGATGGGAAGCGATGGGGCAGCCGCTGTTGGCTATGGTCGCTTTTGCTGTCGTCATCTTTGGTTTTGCGGTGTTCGCTACTAGGAAACGGATGGTGGTGTGATGCCTGAAAAACGTAAAGGGCGCAAATCGCCAAGTGAGCCGCAGCTTCCGCTGCGTTGGGATGACGCACAGGAGCAGGCTTCAGTTTCGCCGCAATCACAGGCCGAGGTGCTAGCTGCGCTGGAAATGCCGAGTCGATTCACGCCATTTCCGCCGTTTGCTGAGGTTGATCTCAGCGAAGACTTTGACGGTGATATTCCCGATGAAGTTACGAGTAACGACAGCTACGAATCTGACTTTCAGCTCCTTGACCCCACTGCCTGGATTTCCAGATTTCGGAAGACGGCTAAACCGCTTCCTGTTGCGACGCCTGCGCCCAAGATTGCTGGTCAGAGACTGAAGTTGAGTGATCTTACAGATTTCGAGTCTGAGCTGGGCGACTACGACCGGCTTGCTATCGACGTTGACATCAATGCGCCCGCGCGTGACGGTCTGCATCTTGACCCAAAGGTTTGGATTGCGCAGTTCAAACAAGGTGTGAAGTCGGCACCTGAAGGGGAGTTGACTTCACCCAAAGCGCAGCGACGTCGTAGGAGACACGCTACGACGACAGCTTTCGAACCTGAGATTGAAGGTTTTCGGCCAGAGCGAGCTTTCCGCAGAACCGAGCAGGCCAGGGATGGGCTTCGTATCGACGCAAAGAAATGGATTGCCGAGTTTAGGCAGGCGTCCGCGATTAGCGAGGAAGTCGTATTCGTTGACGAGGAGCCTTTGGAAGTTGATGAAGTAGCGCTAGTTGTCGATAGTCCGACATTTTCAGTCGACGAAGCGGCCTTAGCCATCGAAGTCACTGCTGCTCCCACATTTGCCATTGACGCGGTAGCGCCCACAACTGACCAGGTTGAGCCGTTGGCTGCGGCGGGTGTTTCTGAGGTTGAGTTACCGCAGTTGACGTTCGCTGAGATCGAGCCTGTGGTTGATGAAGCAGTTTTCGTCACTGATGTTCAGATGCCAGCAACCGTCGAGATTGTGCCTTCGGCTGACGGGGTTGAGTTGGCGGTTGGCGAGGCTGCTTTTGAAGTTGAGTTACCACAGTTGACGTTCGCTGAGTTCGAGCCGACAGATCGCGGAGCAGAACTGGCATCTGATGCGGTTGCAGCGGAGCTAGTAGCTGCTGAGTATGAGCTTGAAGTCGAAGCGGAGCTCACGCAGCTAAGCGGCTCAGAAGATATTGAGTTCGAGGAGCTAGTCGCTGGAGACTTAAAACTGGAGGTATCGCAAGCCGACGCCTTCGTCACGCTGGAAAGCGACGAGGGTATTTCAGAGTTTGGATTTCACGACGAAACCATCGAGCCGGTTGTTGAAATTATTGAGCCCGCTAGGGATGGGTTCCAGATAGACCCAAAGCGCTGGATAACCCAGTTCAGAGCGGCAGAGAGAAATGCCCGCACCGGACTTTCGGCAGTGACGGAAGTTCCGGTAGCACCAGAACTTTCGACAGTGGTGCCAGCGGTGGTCGTACCCGAGCTTGAAGTCACTGTTTCTGAAGTTAACGATGCAGCGCAAGCGCTTTCAGCGTACGAGTTGGAACAGACCGTTGCGACGACTGTGCCCGAAATTGATGTAGACCTAGCCCCTGCCGTTGAGTTTGAGTCAGTTGGCGATGCTGAGTATGTAGCTGAGTTGGCAACTGATCTCGAATACGCTGTTGAGCTTGAAGAGCCAGCTGCTGTGTTCGTTGTGGAACCTGAAATCGAGTTTGCGGTTGCGCCAGAGGTGAATGTCGAAGTAGAGCAAACTACTGCGCCCGAAATGGTAGTTGAGGTAGCGCAAATCGACGAGGCTGAGTTATCCATTGAGTCTGAGCATGTCATTGAGTACGAGCAAGTTGCTGCGCCGGAGATAGATTTCGCGGATTGGGAACTTGAGGTTGAAAAAGCTGAGACAGTTGCGGTTGAGTCTGATTGGGATGAAGAAACTGTTCTCGCACCAGTAAGTCAGCTTGAAACGAGCGACTTGGTCGAAACTCATCTAGTTCCAACGTTTGTGGTTGCCCAAAAGCGGTCGGAGCTTGAAGGTACAGCGCTCGCGGCGAATCAGGCGATCTCGATTCGAGGGCTACGTAAAGATTTCGGCTCGTTCACGGCTGTCGATGGCATTGATCTTGATGTTGCGGAAGGTCAAGTTTTTGGTTTCCTGGGTCCGAACGGTTCCGGCAAGACGACGACAATCCGGATGTTGACTGGGACGTTAAGGCCGACGGCTGGAGCTGCCACGGTGCTTGGCTATGACATAGTGAACCAACCTGACTCGATCCGTAGTCAGGTGGGGTATATGAGCCAGAAGTTTTCACTGTTTGAAGATTTGACGGTGGCCGAGAACCTGCGTTTCTATGGCGGGATTTATGAGTTGGACGATGCGGAATTCCAAGCGCAGCAGGAATATATCTTGGCGATGGCAGGGTTGGAAGGTCGAGAAAACGAGTTAACGCGCAACCTTAGTGTTGGCTGGCGGCAGCGTTTAGCGCTTGGGACTGCGGCAATTCATTCTCCGGATTTGATCTTCTTGGATGAACCAACTTCAGGGGTCGATCCGGTCGCTAGGAGACAGTTTTGGTCGCTGCTGTATGAACTTGCTGCTGAAGGTGTGACAATCTTCGTCACTACTCATTACATGGAAGAAGCCAGTCATTGCAACCAACTTGCTTTCATCAATGCTGGTCAGATTGTGGCGTACGGTTCCCCGGATGAGATTCGCGAACGTCATGCAAATCAGTCCCTTAACGAAATCTTCATCGACTTGATCAAGCAAGATAGCTGACCTGCCCTGTTGGTAGGTCTGTAGAAACGTAAAAGCTCGTTCTCACAGGTGGTAAGGTTAGCTGCGCTGTAGTATTTGGGGCATTGGCGCAGTTGGTAGCGCGTCGCGTTCGCAATGCGAAGGTCAGGGGTTCGAATCCCCTATGCTCCACAATGTGGTGAGTCGCGTCATGTGTCTCACATGAGTCGCGTCATAGGTCACTATTAGGTTGCTGGCCATCTGCCGGGGGGTTTGGTGGTGTTGCGCCAGTAGTTGCGGTTGGGTTGGATCTGGTTGGTGGCGAGGATTTCACCGGTGTCGAGGTGGATGACGGTGACGGTTGTTTCGTCGATGAGGGCTAGTACGCGTTTACCTTGGTGGGTGGCGCCGACGCCTAGGTGATGCATTTTCCCGGCGCGGCGTAGGGAGAGTTTGCCTTCTTTACTGACTCGGTCGTAGCGGATTCGGTAGTGGCTGCTGGTGGTTTGGCTGGTGGCTGGTAAGGCTTTGATGGTGGCTTGGTAGGCGGCGGCTGGGGTTGCTTGGCCCAGGGCGCGGTGTGGCCGGTGGTTGTTGTAGTGGTCACGGAATCGGTCTAGTTGAGTTTGTAGGTCGGCTAGTGTGCTGGCGGCGGGTTGAGTAGCGAGCCTGGGCCATGCCAGCCCAGCTTGGCGAGTGTGAGGGAATTAGTGAGGGCCGACATCTACCCTATTCCTAGGGGGCCCCTAATGCCGGCCCTCGGTCTGCGGGTAGGGCGGCGGGAATGGTCCCGCCAAAATCATCCTGCTGCCCGCAATTAACATAGTCTTGGGCCCAACTAGCGCCTGTCAAGGTAACAAGTGCCCAATTCAAGGCAGGCGGTTGAGTAATAGTTAGCAAGCCGTGCCATTACTGCAACTGCCAGGCCGGTCCGCCAAAAACAGCCATGCCCACCGGGCGGTCTCAAGAAGCGGCTAATGTTAGGGGGCGCAACCCGAAGGAGCCATCATGTTCACCGATCTACCGCTTGAGACCTTGCGCCAATACACTGGCGCGGTCAAGGAGCCGCCTGACATGGTCCAATTCTGGGAAGGGACGGTTGGGCAAGCCCGCCAGTTTGGCATCAATACCCGCCTGCAGCGTCTTGAGACTAGTCTGCAAGCTATTGAAGTGTGGGATGTCACCTTTTTGGGCTGGGGTGGCGAGCCAATCAAGGCCTGGTTACGGTTGCCAACGGGCAGTAACCAACCGTTGCCAGGTGTTGTCCAGTACCAGGGCTACAACGGTGGCCGGGACCACCCGCTAGCAGATTTGGCTTGGGCGGCGGCCGGGTTTGCCCATTTGGTGATGGACAACC
>WRJP01000029.1 GCA_009778535.1 Propionibacteriaceae bacterium
AGCCTTAGCAGGTATCTTTACGGCCAAAGGAGTGCTGACCTGGCTAACGACCTGGCTGGGACACCGCACCTCGGCAGCCGTCAAATCTCAGCTACGTACCGAGATCGTAAATGCTCGACTAGCAAAACCGATTGACTCAGCTGAGACCACCGGCGGCTTGATCACCTTAGTGACGCAGGGTCTAGACGCACTCGATGGTTACTACGCCAAGTATCTGCCACAACTACTGTTGTCGGTCACAGTCCCGCTTATTATCGTGATCGCCGTCCTCACCACTGACCTTACTTCGACGATCATCATCTTCGTCACTGTGCCGTTGATTCCGGTGTTCATGATGTTGATAGGTTGGACGACCCGCGCCAGGACTGCGCGACGCTGGAAGATTCAGACCAGGTTGGCGCACCATTTTTCTGACCTGGTGATGGGGCTACCAACCTTGCAAGTGTTTGGCCGCGCCAAAGCGCAAGCCAAGGGGTTGTTACAAACCGAAACAGCACACCGAGGCGAAACCTTGGGTACGCTGCGCATCAGCTTCTTGTCTGCCATGGTCTTGGAATTGCTGGCATCGCTCTCGGTGGCGGTAGTAGCGGTGACCATCGCCTTTCGGGTGGTAGCAGGCGACTTAGATTTACAAACCGCGCTATTTGTGCTGATCTTGGCTCCAGAGGCGTACCTACCACTGCGGCAGCTCGGTACCCACTTCCACGATTCCGCCGATGGAGTTGCGGCGGCAAATGCTGCGTTTGCGCTAATCGGGGACGACGCCGCAAGTGTGCCCCCGGTTGTTGAAGACAGCCCAGCTAGCCAAAGCGCGGCACTACTTCAGGTAGCAGGACTTTCCCACACCTACCCCGATGCTGAAGCCCCGGCAGTGAGTGATTTTGATCTTGAGATTTCTGAAGGTGAGATCGTGGCGCTGGCTGGATCAAGTGGAGCCGGTAAGACCACAGTCCTTAATGTGATCATGGGATTTTTGCGACCGGATGCTGGCTGCCTCCAAAGCCAGGGCCGTACCATCACTGATTTCAACCACTGGCGAACCCAGGTGGCATTCGTGGGACAGAACCCTGGAATGATTTCCGGCACTGTTGCCGACAATCTGCGATTGGGCTATCCAAAAACTACAGATTCGGCACTGCGAGCCGCCCTTGATGAAGCGGGCGCGCCCGAAATTACGTTGGATCACCTAGTCGAAACTGACGGGGAAGGGGTATCAGCGGGAGAGCGCCGCCGCATCGCTACCGCTCGTGCCCTGCTAAAAGTGACGCTAGGACGCGCCAAGCTGCTAATCATGGATGAGCCGACTGCCGGACTGGATGCTGAATCGGAGGCGGTGTTGCTAGCAGCACTACGCCGGCTCAACGTAGCGGCACTGGTCATCTCACATCGTCCGAGCGTCTTAGAACTTGCAGACCGAGTCGTCCACCTTTCAGCTCCATCCCACGTGGCTACCCAGACTGAAAAACCCGGTGTCCCTGCGAGAGCTAGGACATCAATAGCAGCCAAACCTGCGGACGTGTCAGTTACGGAAACCCCTGACACCAGCAGCACTATTGATACTGACCGACCACTCATTTCGCGCATTCTCGCCGCAGTCACCAATTCCCGCAAGCGATTGGCGCTGGCTGTGCTGCTCTCAGTCACCGCCACTTTTGCGGCGATTGTGTTGCTGGGAGGTTCCAGTTGGTTGCTGGCCTTTGCCGCCACCATGCCGCCGATCATGTTCCTCAACGCTCCGGCCGTCGTGGTGCGTTTCTGTGCCATCTCACGCGGGCTTTTCCGCTACGGCGAGCGCCTGGCATCCCACGATGTTGCCTTGCGGCTGCAATCGGCGCTGCGGATTCAGACGTATTCGTCGCTGTCGCGCACAACGCTGCTGGGACGTCGCCGCGGCGATTTGCTGTCGCGGGTGATAGCCGACGTTGAGGCTATTCAAGATTTGGTGGTGCGGGTTTGGATACCGTTCGCTTCTTCGACTCTAGTCATACTACTAACTTGCGGATTATTGGCGCTCGTTTCACCTTTGAGCGCACTAATCTTATTGGGGAGCGCCACGTTCGCGGGTTGGGTCGTACCGGTGTTAGCGCGACGTGCCAGCTTCACCGCAGACAGGTCCGCAGTTGGGACGCGAGGAGAGTTGGCAAACCAGGTACACGAAATGGCTCGGACGGGTGCTGATTTGGTGGCCTATGGAGCTGACGTTGCGTTTATACAGACTTTCGAGCAAACAGATTTGGCGTTACGCAAGATCGAATCGCGTGCGACGTGGGTACGCGGGGTAGCTGAAGGTTTCCAGGTGATTGCTGCGGGCGTGGGAGTGATTGGTGCGATCTGCGCCGCAGCTAGCCAGATCACGACCGCTGGACTGTGGACTCCGATACCCATCGGTTTCCAGTCGATCTTCGCCGATCCAGGCATCGCGGAAGGTTGGCCTGGTATTGACAACGCAGCGTTCGCGTTGATTGCGCTGCTGGTGATCACGCCTTTGGCATTGCACGAGTCACTGAACTCGCTGGCTCGCGCTGCGCAAAACCTGACTAGGGCCCAAGTTGCCCTCAAACGCGTGGAAGCGGTGCTGGATGCTCCCAGCGTCGGGCAGGGCGATATTCCTACTAGCTTGGAAACTGAAGCTGCTCCGATGCTGCGTATCGAAGCGCTCGCCGCTGGCTGGCCAGATTCACAGCCCGTGGTGAAGAACCTTTCGTTGCGCATTGACGCCGGAGAACGGGTGGCGCTTACTGGTCGCAGCGGAATTGGAAAGACGACGGTCGCCGCCACGGTATTGGGGCTAATTGACCCGGTAGCTGGCGAGCTAGAAATCATCGGCCGCCCGGGCTATCTAGCGCAAGATGCCCACATCTTCGATACGTCAGTGACTGAAAACGTCCGGATTGGGAATCGAGATGCCAGCGATGAAGCTATTTCGCAAGCGCTGATTCGGGCCGGGCTGGGTTACTTGGATCCGATGCGCATCGTCGGAGAGGCTGGCGCTGCACTGTCGGGTGGGGAAGTGCGTAGGTTGGCGATGGCTCGGCTACTGGTCGGGCAGTATCAGGTCTTGATCTTGGATGAACCCACCGAACACTTAGATTTGCTTACCGCCAGTGCGTTGCTTGACGACATCTGGGAAATCACCAAAGACCTACCTCTGCTAGTCATCTCCCATGATTTGGAAGTCCTGGCTCGCTGTGACCGCGTCATTAGACTCGACTAGACCAGTCCAAACTTGGAGAAATAGGTTTCCTTAAGGTAACCTAAGAAAGACTTGAATATTTCTTAAGCAAGTGAAGGTTATGGCAGCACCGCAACGAGCATTCGACACGGCATCCGAAACGTGTGAGAGACCACGTCGCGCCCAGTTAACCTTCACCTCGTTTCTTTCGAGTTCGCTTACAAACATTGCTGAGACATTCCGTTCTGAAACTCCGCGTCGCGCCACACAGTCAAAACTGCAAAAACCAGTGCTGCGCATCGGTTTACTCACTTGTGTTGGGGTCAGTGTTGCCGCGTTGGCGGCGTTCGCCGTTCCCGCTCCTGTCACTACTGAACTAACTCCTGGAGCAGCTTTTATCGGTATCGCGGTGCCTGAAGTGCATCCGCTCACAACTGGGACGATTTCAGATTCGGTACCAAAGAAGGTCGCTGCTTCACTAGTTTCACAGACCACGGTATTTGCCAACGCCTCTTTGACGGTCAGATCAAAGCCTGATCAGGAATCAAAATCTCTGGGTACGGTGACATTTGGACAAGAGATCGTCGCTATGGCCGAAACCTCTGGAAACTATCGTCTCGTAGAAGCTAATGGCATCAATGGCTGGGTATTGACAAAAGAACTAGTCGGAGAAAATGAGAAACCCAAGGTAAATGCGAAGCCCAAGGTAAGCGAGAAACCCAAGGTAAACGAGAAACCCAAAGCAAATGAGAAAACCCCGGCAAAGGTCTCGGTAGCGCCTTGCAGCCGCGGTACGAAAGTCGAAGCGAAACTGCGTCCGGGCACTATCAAGATTTATCGCTCGGTTTGCTCGCTGTTCCCCGGCGTCAAAAGCTACGGCGGTTGGCGCGCTGGCGGCAGAGATTTCCACAAAAACGGCCGCGCCCTTGACATCATGCTTACCCCATACAAAGACTCAAAGATGGGTTGGCAGATCGCAAAATACCTGACCCAGCATGCTAGCGAATTCAATGTCGATCACGTCATTTTTGAGCAGCAGATTTGGACGCCGAGCAGCAAGACTTGGAAGAAAATGGCAAACCGCGGAAGTATCACGGCCAACCATTTCGATCACGTTCACGTTGCAATCAAAGCCTGACTACGACCAGTAGTATCTTGGCGGATTTCCCTATGGACTCATGTCAAATTGCCCGTTTGGTTTGATTTCGCCCCTTAATGCTGCAACAGTAAATACACTTGTCCCATGACTTTGATCGATGCTACCCAGACTTCCGCCTGGGAAAAACTGTCCCAAATCGCCAAAACTTTCCAACCAGATCTTGCTGCTTGGTTTGAATCCGATCCTAACCGCTGCGAACGACTAACATTCCAAGCTGCCGAGTTGCACGTTGATCTGTCCAAGAATCTCATTACGCCCGAAGTGGAAGCGGCCTTAATCGAGCTAGGCAAGACAGTCGAGTTGGAAGCCAAACGCGATGCCATGTTTGCAGGCGAAAAGATCAATACGACCGAGAATCGCGCAGTGTTGCATACCGCCCTACGTCGTCCGAACAAAGACACTCTGCGCGTAGACGGATCAGATGTTATTCCTGCTGTTCACGAAGTTTTGGGGCAGGTCTACGATTTCGCAGAAAAAGTTCGGGATGGACGCTGGGTGGGTGTCACTGGCAAACCAATTGAAACAGTTGTGAACATTGGCATCGGCGGGTCTGATCTGGGGCCGGCCATGGTCTACGAAGCCCTGAAACCCTATGTGAAACCAGGTTTGGAGTGCCGTTTCATATCCAACATCGACCCGACCGATGTCGCGCAAAAAACTGCCTACCTGAATCCGGAGACGACGTTGTTCATCATCGTCTCGAAAACCTTCACAACGCTGGAAACTTTAACGAACGCCCGGTTGGCACGTGACTGGCTGCTGCGAAAGCTGAAGGAACAAGGTGCCCCAAGCGGAACTGACGCTATCAAGGCACACTTCGTGGCTGTTTCCACAGCTTTGGAGAAAGTCGCAGATTTTGGGATTGATACCGCAAATACCTTTGGTTTTTGGGATTGGGTTGGTGGCCGCTACTCGGTTAGTTCAGCGGTGGGCACCATTTTGGCGGTTGCGCTAGGCAAGGAAAACTTTGCGGACTTCCTGAACGGTCTAAATGCGGTAGACACGCACTTTGCCACTACCCCGTTGGAACGCAATGTCCCGGCGTTGATGGGGTTGTTGAACGTTTGGTATGTCAACTTCATGAAAGCTACCTCCCATGCCGTCTTGCCATACGCCCAGAGTTTGCACCGTTTCGCCGCGTATCTACAACAACTCACAATGGAATCAAATGGCAAGGGCGTGCGGTTGGACGGAAGTCCGGCAACCAGCGCTACTGGAGAAGTGTTTTGGGGAGAGCCCGGTACGAACGGCCAACATGCGTTCTATCAACTCATTCACCAAGGAACCCAACTCATTCCTGCTGATTTCATAGCTGTCGCTAATCCAGCGTATGCGTTGCAGGATGGAACGACTGACGTGCATTCGCTTTTCTTGTCGAATTTCTTCGCTCAGACAAAAGCGTTGGCCTTCGGAAAGAGTGAGGCGCAAGTGCGAGCTGAAGGCACACCGGAAGCTATCGTTCCAGCGAGAGTTTTCGCTGGCAATAAGCCGACGACTTCGATTATGGCTCCCGCACTCACCCCGAGCGTCGTCGGGCAACTCATTGCGCTCTATGAGCACATCACCTTCACCCAAGGGGTAGTTTGGGGAATCAACTCATTCGATCAGTGGGGAGTGGAGTTAGGCAAAGAGCTGGCCATTCAAATTGCCGGAGCAGTTTGCGGAGATGAACAAATTCTTGCAGCCCAAGACCAATCCACAAAGGCTTTGATCAGTTACTACCTCGCAAATCGCATTCCTTCCGTCGACTAGACTCCTGCTCGGGCTAGTTACGGCTGCGCAGGTCTTCGTGGTGATCGATTGCCTGTCCTACTAGCGATACTACATGAGGGTCGTCAACGGTGTAGACCTGACGTTTTCCATCACGATGCGCGCTGACCAGACCGGCGAGCCGCATCTTTGCCAAGTGCTGACTGACGAGCGGTCCACTAACTCCAAGCGTCTGGGCGAGCGTGGATACATCGCATTCTTGGTGCGACAGCAGCCAAAGCATGTGCAGCCGCTGCGGCGAAGCCAGCATGGCAAACGTGTCCGCTGCCTCAGCAAGCACCATCGCGTCCGGGACTGTCGCGGCGCGTGCAGCTTGCTGCTGAGCTGGGGTTGGTTGGGTTTGGGACACTGGCCACCTCATCTCGCCCGAACTTGTGTAAAAGATCAGTTCATATTAGCATCAAGTAATCATATAAACAGATGCGCAACCGTCTATAGGAAGCCAACTGCTTCAGTCGTAGACGGAGAAACGAGAATCAGAAAATGAACACTGGTGAGAATGTTGGCGCCGAAGTTGACGCCCCCACGCATCCGGCAGCTTCCGAACAGTCTGCACACAACAGTAGGCGACTTAACTGGCTGCGCGCCGGAGTTCTTGGAGCAAACGACGGCATAGTCGCCGTCTCTGGCCTCGTGATAGGCGTAGCTGCCTCGGGCGCGGGACAGTCGGCGCTCTTGACGGCCGGATTAGCTGGTTTGGCAGCAGGAGCATTGTCTATGGCCGTCGGCGAATATGTGTCCGTGTCGACCCAGCGCGATACCGAGTCCGCACTTATTTCAAAAGAACAGTACGAGCTTAGTAATTTCCCTGTTGCTGAACTTGAGGAATTGGCTGGGTTCTACCAAGCGAAAGGTCTGACTCCCGAATTGGCGCACACGGTAGCCGAACAACTGACCGCCCACGATGCGCTTGCTGCTCATGCCGAGGTCGAACTCAAGATCGACCATGAAGAACTCACAAACCCCTGGCATGCCGCTGTAGCCTCGTTGGGCGCGTTTATTTCGGGGTCGCTGCTGCCGTTGTTGACGATTCTGTTGGTTACTGGTCCGGCTCGCATTCCGCTGACCGTTGTAGCAGCAGGGCTGGCTTTGGCATTAACTGGCTGGATCAGCGCCCGCCTTGGCTACGCTAAACCACATGTGGCCATCATGCGCAATGTTATTGGCGGTCTGCTCGCAATGATCGTCACCTACGCCATCGGCACACTGGTTGGAACCCACATCGGCTAACCGAGTGTAGGTGACCCCTGCTATCCTGGGTACTAGAGTTTGCATGAACTATTCGAGTTGCAACCCTTGGACTGGAAGACGATCTATTATGAAACGGTTTCTTGGCACCATAACCGGTTTGGCTCTGACAGTGGGCTTGCTGTCTTTCGCACCAGTTGCGAACGCGCAGCCGCAGCTTGATCTGTCATTGGCAAGTACTGTAAAGCAGAAAGCTGAGAAGTACTTCCAAACAGAGTTTGTTGACCTGTGGGTTTCGGATGATGTAAAGACATTCGTGGTTGCAGTTGCCGGTGATGTCAAAGCAGCACAAAAAGCCGTCAATTCCTGGGGCTTTTCCGCTCCGATCGTGGTGGTTGAGTCTGCATTTTCGCGTACCGAGATTGATGAAGCCGTAGCGCTGGTAGCCGAGAATACTTCCGAGGCAGTAGGGATCGGCCCAGACTATAAGAACGGTGGCGTCTTAGTCGACGTTCTTCCCGAAAACATTGCTGACGAGGTTGTTGCGCTCAACGAAACCGATGGTGTCGAAGTAGTTGACACGCTAGAACAGTCAAATCTTCCCGATGAGGTTCCGGTGGTCGTTTCGCCTACAACACTTGCCATCTCACACGCGGAAACGTGGTCGAACGGATATTTGCGCGGCGGCAAGAAAGTCGTCCTCGGATACAACTCTTGCAGCGCAACAACTCTGGTAGAGAAAGGCGCCACTTATCTAATGGTCGCCTCCCACTGTGCACGGACTGGGACTGCTGCCACCTTTAACGGCGCTAATCTGGGCAAAGTAGAAAAGTCAGCATGGTATGACTCGCCATATGGTTCGTTGATAGCTGCTGATGCCGAAATCATCGGCCCGGTACCGGCAAATGTGCTGCCGCCTGAGAAAAACTCGATCATTTCCACTTCGACAGCAAATCTCACAGTTAAAGGGTGGGACGATCCAGTGGTTGGTACCCCGGTTTGTATCAGCGGTGCGTTGAGCGGCAAAGAACTGTGCGGAAAAATAGTCGCCACCGGTTTTGAGGTCAATTACGGAGAAGTCAGGGTCGCAAACAGTGCCGTAATGAATTTCGTGGGTACTTTTGGTGATTCAGGTGCCCCCGTGTATTACAAGACCTCATCAAATACTGCTGTAGTAATTGGGGTTTATAATGGCGCTGACCACGAGGGGAGAGGTTACTTTTCACCGCTGCGAAACGCTTTGAAGATAACAGGCGCAACGGCTGTGGTGAATGCTCCGCAGGTGCCACCCACCCAGCCTCCTGCGACATCGAAGCTGGCTCTGGTTGGCGGCTTGGGGGTTTCGGGCAAACTCTATGCTGGCAACACCCTTGCTGTTTCTAATCTGAAATGGAATACAACCGGGGTTTCGGTGAAGTATGAATGGAAAGCCGGCTCAACCCTAGCTAGTCAAAAATCGAGTTTGGTGCTTACTTCGGCGCATGTTGGTAAAGCCATTTCGCTACGTCTCATCGCAGAAAAGTCAGGTTGGAACCCCTATGACACTACGTTCTTTGTAGGAACAGTTTCTGCAATAAATCAACCAGCTTTCTCGAAGGTTGGTACGCCAAAGATCAAATCGCCGAAAACTCCGAAGGTTGGAAACACATTAACCGTCGCTTCGCATGGTTCGTGGAGTCCAACGCCAACCTCGTACACCTATCAGTGGTACCGCAATGGCGCAGCCATCGTTGGTGCGACCGGAAAATCGTACACACTGGTTGCGGCTGATCGTGGGAAAACGATTTCGCTCAAGTTGACAGCGCAGCGTTCAGATCGAAAACCAACCGCGTCAAAAATGTCTGCAAAAACTAAGAAAATTGCATACGGCACGTTGACGTCGAAAAAGCCAACAATTTCTGGTACGAAACAAGCTGAGGCGACTTTAACGGCGAATCCAGGTATTTGGACGGCTGGCACCGTCTTTTCTTACCAGTGGTATCGCGGCTCCAAAGCCATAAAGGGAGCCACCGGACAGTCCTACAAGCTAACCAGTGCTGATGTAGGCAAGAAGCTGAAGGTGAAAGTTACCGGGAAGCGGGCAGGGTATATAAACAAGTCAGTGACCTCAAGTGCTACCGCGAAGATCGCTAAGAAATCGTTTGTTTCTGCGACGCTGCCGCTGGTCGAAGGGGTTTTCCAAGTCGGCAAAACGCTGACTGTTTCGACAACCATGTGGACTCCGGCTCCGACCAGTTATTCCTACCAGTGGCTACGCAGCGGCAAAACAATTCCAAAAGCCACTGGCAGGACGTACAAACTGACCAAAGCTGATCTTGGCAAATCTATCGCAGTGAAAGTAACGGCCAAACGGGCAGGCTACGCAAATATGTCCGTCACCTCTGTCAAAGTCACAGTTCGATCAGGTTAAGTGAGGGTACCCAGATGAGTATCTCTCCCGCGCAGAGGACAAGTAAGAGCAGCTAGCAGATCGTCGTCAAAGCCCCGGTGTGGGAATCGATGCAATACCCACTGATGCGCACATAAGCTGGCATGAGGGGGTGCTCGCGTAGAATCTCAACACTCTTTTTTACGTAGCTGTCGGTGTCTCCAAACCCTGCGAACCACGAGTCGTAATCAAAATCTGACTCACGACGCTCAGCAATGACCTGGGGGTCAATCCCAAGCTGTTCAAGTCCGGCAAACATATCGTCGGCATTCATGCTTTGCGCCCCGCAATCACTGTGTGCAACGACCATGATGTCAGTGGTGCCGAGTGCACAGACTGAGACAAGTAATGAGCGAACGGCGACGTCGTGAGCGTCCAAAATCCCACCACCCGCAACTTTAATGAAGTGTGCATCGCCATTTTTGAGCCCAAGCGCAGCCGACAACAATTCGATCAGCCTAACGTCCATGCAACCTAGCACTGCAAGTTTGCTTTTGGGGAATTTGTCAGTTTCAAAAGGTTCATAACCTCCTACTGCAACAAATTGTGTATTGTGTTCAAGGATTCCAGCTTTGACCGCTGATTTCATTGCTCTCACCTTTCTGATATCTGACCGCAGATGTAGCTAACGCAATAACTTGATTATGCCAGCAAAGCCGCAGCATCGGGCGAGAAAGTGTATAGTTCTGGTGGCAGTAAGCACCGTCACTTCTGGGTGTCGCGCCAGTCTAAGTAGGCAGCAACGACTTCCTCAGTTTCGCCATCCATTAGGATTTGCCCCTGGTTGATCCAGATAGTGCGCGAGCAAGTCTCCCTAATTGACTTCATCTGGTGCGACACCAGGAAGATCGTTCCGGCATTATCGCGGATCTCGCGGATTCGAGCTTCACTACGGGCTCGAAAAACAGCATCTCCCACCGCTAAAGCCTCATCAACTATTAATATCTCGTGCTGTTTGATCGTTGCGACAGCAAACTTCAGCCGCGCCTGCATCCCTGAGGAGTAGGTGTTCATCGGTAAATCTATGAATTCTTCCAATCCAGTGAAATCGACGATCTCTTTGTGAACTTCCATTACCTCACGCTGGGACAAGCCCAGAGCTAACCCGCCTAAAACTATGTTGTTATCTCCAGACAGTCCCGGAATCAATGCCGCGCCGACACCCAACAGATTTGGTCGTGATTGCGCAAAGACTGCCCCAGAGGACGGGGTAAGCAACCCAGTTATGGCGCGCATCAGCGTACTTTTGCCGGAACCGTTTCTTCCGATAATTCCTATTGATTCGTTTTGGTAGGCGACCAGAGATACGCCCCGCAGTGCATGGACGGTTCTGATACCACGTTTGCGGGAGAGGATACTGCGACCAGGAATGCCCCGCACGGCCTTCCCAGACGAATATGCATGGTATTTCACATGTAGTTGATCAACTATCACTACTGGATGCCGGTCGGGCTCGACGGCGAGCTTGTCAGCGGCCATAGCGTTCCTCAGCACTCCAGAAGAAAACTAGGCCAATACCGAAGACCACCACCGAAAAAGCACTGAAATACACCCAGTACAATGGGTCAACAGCTATTCCTATCAAGGCATGTCTGCCTAACTGCACCATCTGATAGATCGGGTGAAAGTCGTATACGGCTATTGCCATCGGCCATTTCGCAAAGATTTTGCCGACATCAAACAGTACCCCAGAGGTGTAAAAAAGGATACGCGAGAGTAGTGGAATCACCTCAGTTAAATCTCGTAGATGCACGGTGATCCGTGCCGAAATTAGCGCGATTCCGGTGTTAAAGAGAATCGACAGCAGAAAAACCGGAAGGATTAACAACCACTGCACACTTGGTGGGTGTCCCATGATGGGCATGATGATGAACAACAGCGCCCAGGCCGGCGCTATCGAGAGCAACTCTTCCATTGCAACCGACAACGGCAAAGTGATCCGCGGGAAGGAGAGGGATTGCACCAGGTTCTGATTTGAGGTAATTGACTTTGCGCCATGGGTGAAGCAAGTCCGGAAAAAAGTGAAGATAAATACTCCGATCACTACCCGTGCTGGATAGTCGGGGGGTATGTTTTCACCTTGTAGAATTCCAAAAATAGCGCCGTAGATCAGGGCGTTAAAGACTGGATTTACCAACAACCAGACCAGACCTAACCTATTCGTGGAGAACTTGTTCATCACCCGAAATTTGGCCATGTGCCAGATGAAGTCGCGTCTGTGCCAAGTTGTTGCAATATAGGAAAAAAACGCCGGACGTGCGCCGACGCGGTATAGCCCGAACTCGGCAGCTAAGTGAGCAATAGACAGGTTCTCACCTGGCTTTTCCGCAGCCGCATCGCTCATTCGCTATCCAACCTTTGAAACTTCTTCTATTTCAGACGGTAGCATGAATAGCGGTTTCAATGCTATTGGCCGTGGCTTCATAGACTTACAATCTATGAGACAGGTACCAAGTCAAGATTTGTGATCTCGACACTCGAACAGTCACATTGACTCGTGAGCTCCTTACCAACAGCAGTTTTCCTACATCACCTAGCTAGGACTGAGCAGGACGACTTGGTGAACTTTGTCGTTCTTGAAGTAGCGGTCTAACATGGGTCTTGAGACGGTCTACTACAGATCAAGATAACCGAAGTGTCGGCGCCGAGAACGGATCGTTCAGTGGTGTAGAGCTTTTTGTAATGACAAGGATACGCATGAGTACAGCAATCATCATAGCTGGTGGGTCAGGAGCCCGTATGGGGCTAGAAGTTCCGAAACAGTTCGTGATCATTGACGACCGTCCAGTGATCATATACACCTTGGAGGCCTTTCAAATCCACCCCAGCGTTAGCTCGATTGGCGTCGTCTGTATCGATGGCTGGCACGAAGTTCTTCGTGATTACGCTAACCAGTTCGGCATTACAAAACTCGATTGGATCATCCCCGGTGGCAACTCCGCCCAAGAATCGATCTACAATGGCGTTCGCCAGCTAGCGGATCGCTGCTCGGGCGACGACCTAGTTATCATCCACGATGGTATCCGTCCTCTGGTCGATCCGGGCGTCATCTCTGACATTCTTGCCGTTTGTCGTCGTCATGGAAACGGCGTCACATCTTTGCCATACAACGAGCAAATTTTCCAGATAGACGGCGACGATCCCTCATCGACTACTGCGTACATCCCTCGTGACACCTTGAGAAGAGTCTCCACCCCGCAGGCATACCGCTATGATTTGCTGCTTTCTCGTTATCAGGAGGCTTTCGAAAAAGGGATCGGCATCGGCCCATCTTCCTACACAAACACCATGATGGTAGACCTTGGAGAACGGCTCTTCTTCGCCGCAGGTTCTGACAAAAACATAAAACTAACTACGCCTGATGATTTGGCGCTCTTCCAAGCGATGCTCGCTAACTCGAACAACCTCACTCGAAACTAAGATTCGAGGTACAACATGGGTCTGCTGGACTCCCCTATCTACCGCGAAGATATTGCCCGCATCGCCAGCCTAGACTTAGCCTGGGATCGCCTGGCTGATAAGAGCTTGGTATTGTCTGGTGCCTCAGGAATGATCGGCTCATTCCTGGTCGATGTCTTAATGGCACGTAATGCTGAGGGGCTGAATTGCACCATACATGCTCTGGCTCGCAATCGCATCAGCCTTGAAGAACGTTTCCACACCTACACCAGTGGGGCCAATCTAGTTCTTATCGCCGCCGATGTCACCCAAGAACTTATGATCAACTCGGCTGATTATGTCATCCACGCTGCCAGCAACACTCACCCGAGGGCTTACGCTCTGGATCCTATCGGTACGATCATGACGAATGTGCTCGGTACCTACAAACTACTTGATCTAGCGGTTCGTACCTCAGCCCAACGGGCGATCTTTCTGTCGACTGTTGAAATTTATGGCGAAAATCGTAGCTTGACCGACCGATTCAGTGAATCTGATCTAGGTTATATCGATTGCAATACCGTTCGTGCTGGCTATCCCGAGAGTAAGCGAACAGGTGAAGCCCTTTGTCAATCCTTCCGTGAGCAGTATGGCCTCGATATCGTAATCCCGAGACTACCGAGAACCTATGGACCATCGATGCGACTGGATGATTCGAAAGCACTATCTCAATTCCTGCTTAACGCAGTCGCAGGACAGGACATCGTCTTAAAGAGCGAAGGCAAGCAACACTACTCATACTGCCATGTCGCAGATGTCGTAGGAGCGATCCTGACCTGTACTTTGCACGGTGAATCTGGCCATGCCTACAACGTTGCCGATCCCTCTGGAGATATCCTGCTACGCGACCTAGCCGCTCTAGTAGCTGGTACCGTCGGCCGGAAGGTTGCTTTCCAATTACCAGACGCCGTCGAAACCCGTGGCTTCTCTACCGCAACACACGCACTTCTTGACGGTTCCAAACTGGCGGATCTCGGCTGGCGCTGCTTGTACGATATCACTGAGGGGATTACCCGCACTGTTGAGGTTCTGAAGAGCCTTAGTCAATAAGCAGTCCCGGGTAGACGAGCCTGCCTAGCTGGCCTGGCGAGGGTCACTGATTGCCGTTGCGGCCATGGTGATCGGAGAATATCCAGTCGCACGCATTAGCTGTTGAGTGGCCATCACATGCGCCCATGAACTTTTCAATGAAAAGGTTTCTTTCTGTTTCATGGACTTCTGGGTTAGTGATTACCTTAATGAGGTCATTAGTGTTCATCACGATCGGCCCGTAGATGTAATCCATCAGATCGTAATACAACCCGCGGGCGGTGAGATAAGAGTATAGATCATAGTCATAGTAAATGATTGGTTTACCCAAAAGCGCATAGTCGAAGATAACCGAAGAGTAGTCGGTAATCAGAATATCGGCGACCAGCAGGAGGTCGTTAATGTCACGACGTGATGAGAGATCATAAAAAAAGTCGCCGAAGCTTGCAAGCTGGGATGAAAGGCTATCGCCAATAATGTTGTAAATCGCAGGGTGCCACTTGAAGATAAAGACGTAGCCTTGATCGTGCAATTCACGGTATAACTTAAGGAAGTCAATTGAGTCATAGTCATATGTGGCGCTAGGAATTGATCGACCACGATAGGTTGGCGCAAAGAGGATGATCTTTTTACCTACTAGCTCTGGGTAATCTTGGTAAAAAGACTGTCGATTTTCAGCCATTTGATCTTCATTGAAGAACAAGTCAGTTCTTGGTGTGCCCGTAGCTTTGATCGTCTCTCGTTGGGCACCAAAACCTTCGATATAGCAGTCAATCACGGCTGATGAACTCACCAGTATGTTGGTGTAATTTCGATGCTGGGTCCATTTCGCCCGATGAGTTGATCGGTTGTCAGTGCGGCTGAAGCCGAACTTTTTATAGGCGCCAGACCCATGCCAGACCTGGCAAATTTTCTGCCCTTTGCGGGGTTGCATCAGCGAAATGAGGGTGGAAAAATCATCGAGCAGAATATATTTCGCCGTGCTGAGGTGGTAAACCGCTTCAAATTTTTCCAAAAATGACCACTGACTGCCCCGGGTTCTCTTGAAAATAGTCACCTTTTCATACAGGGCACCATCTAGATAGTTGTAGATATATTCAAGATTACCCCCAAGGGTTTCTCTAACGTCAGAAAAAAATCCCACTTTGCGAGACTGGAGCCGCAACAATCGGCGGTAGATACGATTCATCAGACGAAATGCCGTCCTATGTAAGGCTTTGGCCAGTAATTTCCGCACTGCTTCTGTGTCCTTTCATCCTACATCCGGCCTAGGGCTAGTTGGTATCTGCTAGCAGTTTTCATTGAACTTCCCGTGCAGCGACTCAGCCTCAAACAGTAGCTCGTCGGTCAAGCAGGCGCAACGCGCCACTTCATACAGCTCCCGTGTTTATCAGAATCGTGATATGGG
>WRJP01000030.1 GCA_009778535.1 Propionibacteriaceae bacterium
TACGGCAGGGCGGCTACACACTAAGACCGATTTGATGGATGAGTTAGGCAAGATCAAACGGGTAATCGAACGTCAAGCGCAAGTGTGCGAAGTGCTATTGGTAATCGACGCAACCACCGGGCAGAACGGTTTGATGCAAGCTAGAGTTTTTTCAGAAGTTGTTGCAGTTAGCGGCATCGTGCTCACAAAGTTGGACGGGTCTGCTAAAGGCGGAATCGTAGTCCAAGTGCAACGCGAACTCGGTGTTCCGGTGAAGTTGGTAGGTCTTGGCGAAGGTGTCGACGATCTGGCACCATTTGAAGCCGAGGAGTTTGTTGATGCCCTCTTGAGCGAATGAGCTTAATACCTGGTTCAGTTTAGGATTGAAACGCTGTACTGGCATATGGCTCTTGGCTTAAGCTAACAGGGTAAGGCGAGAAATACGGAGAATGAGATGGTGGATTTTACCGATTACGCAACTGCCGTTAAAGCGTTAAGTGATTCGGCCACCTCCGCGACTGATCTGGCAGCAATCACTGGTGCCCAACCCAGCCTCTGGGGAAAGGTGGCCCTGCATCCCAATGCTTATCCACAGTTGCTCGGATGGCTGGAAAGTGTCGGCGATGAGTCAGTTAAGCAGGCTGTGAGGGTGGCACGAGGTGAAATTCCGTCACCGCCGTTGCCGCCGCCTCCAGTTCCGCAGGTCTCGACCGAGGTAGCTAGCGTCGAAGTTAGTCCGGTTGAGCAGCCAACGCCAGCTATGCCTGAAGTGAACTCGCCAGATCAGCCTGACGTGAACCCGCCAGATCAGCCTGACGTGAATCCGCCAGATCAGCCTGAACCTACTCCCGTAAGCCCGCCACCTGACCTGGCTGCTGCTGCACCAACTGGAGTGAGCGAAGTAGTTGCTGATGAGCAGCCAACGCCAGCAGAGCCCGTCGGCGGAACGACTCCGCCTGCGAGTCTTAACCCGTTGCCAGCTCTGCCGCAAATGCCGACTGTGTATGAACCCCAACAAAACTACGGTCAGCAGCCAATGTATCCGCAGCCGCCCGAATACGGGCAACAACCTGGATATGGTCAACCCCCTGATTACGGACAACAATACGGATACGGTCAGCAGCCGCAATCACCGTATCCGTCGAGTGGTCAAGAGCCTTACCCGAAATACTTCAACGAGTTTGAGCCTGAGAAGCCAAAGGTTAAGGTTGGGCTGATCGTCGGAATTGCTATCGCGGTACTGGTAGCAGCAGGTATCGGAATTGGAGCATTCTGGTATCTGAACCAAAACCCCAAGCCAGTGGAGTTGCCTCCGGCCAAAATCCTCACGATTGACCAATTTTTAACGCTCGCCGATTCGACTCTGGAACAAGCGACTGGGGTCGCTGTCACAAAAGTCACCGTCGAGCCAGAAAATAAGTCATGTAAAGAACAAGGTAGTCTCACTTCGCAAGCCTCAGGGCAAATGGATCAAGGCTCCATCCTGCTTTTCGCCGATGAATCGGACGCTGATAAATGGCTTGACGGTCGTAAATCATGTTGGGAATCTAACGGCAATAGCTTCATCAACAATAACAATGAAGTTATGAATGGGGTTCGGTTGGTCACGCTTGAATCTGCTAAAGAGACTTACTATTTCATCAGGTATTCAAATGTCGCTGTGTATATCTACGGGAAAGATGCCGAGCCGATCGACCAATTCACCAAGAAGTTCAAGGGGGCTGTTGCGGAGGCTTCAGACAGCTAGTCTGCAACTTCTGGTCTATCGCGGCTGCTGAGCTATCGCGGCCAGCGGTAAGATAGCAGGCGCTATCTGGAGGTGAGGCAGTGTTCGATACGCTACAAGACAGGCTGAGTTCAGCATTCGGTAGGCTGCGCGGAAAAGTTCGGCTGACCGAGACCGAGATTGACGAGACTCTGCGCGAAATCCGAATTGCGTTGCTGGAAGCTGATGTCAATCTTGGGGTGGTTAAGGATTTCATAGCCGCTGTGAAGGAAAGAGCGCACGGCGCCGAAGTTCATGCTGCACTGAATCCTGGGCAGCAGATTCTCAAGATTGTCAATGATGAGCTCGTCGCTATCTTGGGCGGAGAAACTCGGCAGCTACGGTTCGCAAAGCATCCCCCAACAGTGCTAATGCTTGCTGGACTGCAAGGTTCCGGCAAAACGACGCTGGCAGGCAAGTTGGGCAAATGGTTGGCTGATCTTGGCCACTCGCCGTTGCTGGTTGCCGCCGATCTGCAACGTCCTAACGCTGTAAATCAACTCCAGATTGTTGGAGAGCGTGCCGGGGTTCACGTATTTGCCCCAGAGCCCGGCAATGGGGTCGGCGATCCAACGCAGGTCGCACGCGATTCAATCAATTACGCGAAGTCGAGCCTTTTTGACATGGTGATTGTCGATACTGCGGGACGATTGGGTGTCGACGCTGAGTTGATGCAGCAGGCTATTGACATCAGGGATGCGATTAACCCTGACGAGATTCTTTTCGTGGTTGACGCGATGATCGGACAGGATGCCGTCAATACCGCTAAGGCTTTCGGAGACGGCGTTGGTTTTGATGGCGTCGTGTTATCTAAACTTGACGGTGATGCGCGCGGTGGTGCGGCGCTGTCGATTGCTCGGGTAACGGGCAAGCCCATCTTTTTTGCTTCAAACGGTGAGGGTCTTTCAGATTTTGACCTTTTCCACCCAGATCGGATGGCTTCCAGGATTCTCGACATGGGAGACATGCTCACCTTAATCGAGCAGGCTCAGAAGGCGTTCGATGCCGAGGAATCCGCGAAAGCCGCACAGAAACTGCTTGGGGGCAGCGGAAGTTTCGGGTTGGACGATTTTCTAGTTCAAATGCAGCAGGTACGCAAACTGGGGCCGTTGACGAAAATCATGGGAATGATGCCTGGCGTAGGACAGATGAAGGATCAGTTGGCAAACTTTGATGAACGCGAAGTGGACAAGGTGGAAGCGATCATCTACTCCATGACACCAACCGAGCGTGCTAACCCAGCGATCCTTAATGGTTCGCGGAGGCTTCGTATCGCTAATGGTTCTGGCACTAAAGTTTCTGATGTTAATTCGCTGCTCAGCCGGTTTGATCAGGCCAAGAAAATGATGTCGTCGCTGGGACAGATGGTTCCAGGTATGCAACGCGCGGCAAAGCAGACCCCGAAAAGTAAACCCAAGAAAGGTCGTAAAGTGTCTGGTAACCCCGCAAAGCGGGCAGCGGCGGCTAACGGGAAAGCTCCCCAGCTTGATCAGACCACGTCACCGTTTGGTGCAGCTCCATTTGGTTCTGGAGCCAACCTTTCGGCAAAAGATATGGCTGATTTTGAGCTTCCAGCAGAAATCCAGCGGCTGTTCGACAACCAGACGAAGTGAGAGCTGATGCTTTGTTGTTTTTTGGAGTCTGATGATGGGTGACTTACATCTGCGCGGAGTCGTTTTTCCAGAATGTGAAACCAAAGAGCTGTGGATTCACGATGGTTTGATTCACACGTCTCCGGTTGAATCGGCTCAAACTATTACAACCCAAGGTTGGATTGTGCCTGGCCTAGTTGATGCTCACTGTCATATCGGAATGGGTAAACAAGGCGCGATGGACGCAGCCACTACCCGAGCTCAAGGCGAAGCTGATCGCAATGCTGGGGTGTTGTTGATTCGCGTAACCGGCTCGCCTGCCGATACCAGATGGGTCGACGACGAAGTTGATCTGCCGCGGCTGGTTCGTGCTGGTCAGCACATCGCAGCTCCGCGCCGGTATTTACCAAATCTTCCGGTAGAGGTTGAACCGGAACACCTGCCCGAACAGGTGGCCATTGAAGCGAAGAAAAGCAATGGGTGGGTGAAACTGGTTGGTGACTGGATTGACCGCACCACCGGAGATATTGAGCCGCTGTGGCCAGCAGACGTAGCTGCTAGCGCCATTGCCGTCGCCCATGAGCTTGGAGCAAGAGTCACGGCGCACTGTTTTGCCGAACAGTCCGTGCAGGAACTAGTTAGGGCAGGCATCGACTGTATCGAACACGGCACCGGATTGGACGACGCGACCATCGACATAATGGCGGCTAACCAGGTAGCTCTGGTGCCGACGATGATCAATCTGGCACGGTTCCCCAGCTATGCCGCACCTGCGGCAGAAAAGTTCCCGACCTATTTCGCGCATATGAACAAGCTCTACGAAAACCGTCTGGAAACAGTCGGAAAAGCTCGGGAGGCGTCAGTTCCGATCTATGCTGGCACTGATGCTGGCACGGTCTTGCAACATGGACTTATCCCTGACGAGGTCGCAGAACTGGCGGCAGTCGGCGGTGCCGATTTCGCTTTGGGGGCTGCAAGTTGGCGAGCCAGGCGATGGTTGGGTTTTCCCGCCGATTTGAGCGAAGGAACACCGGCCGATTTAGTGGTGTATCGCTCCGACCCGCGCCGCAACCTTGAGGTCTTGAAACATCCCGCATTCGTCATCCTCCGCGGCAATATCGTCGCTTCCGACTAATTCCCGCTGGTTGAGTGCAAACCGTCCGGTGGTTGAGTGCAAACCGTAGGTTTGTGTATCGAAACCTTGTGTATCGAAACCTTGTGTATCGATCCTGCGACTGAAGCGCAGGATGACGCAGGGTGACGACACGAGCCTGTCGTTTTTCTCGTGGTCGATATGTCCTGCGGCCTACTCTACCGACGAGAACGCTCCAACCCCTGCTGATTGCTGCCGACCTCTCTCCCGGTGGTTGAGTACACCCTTTTTGTCATCCCGTACTGCGACGCTGCGAATAAACGCAGCCCGCAGCACAGGCTCCATCGCTATTAGAGGATCCATTACTTTCAGTCGTTAAGCAAGAACGCACTCGAAAAAGTGCCAGGGTATCAACCTAATACCGCAAAACCAGACTGTCTGTCACACTGGTTCTAGTCAGCTGCGAGGCGAAGGTATTCAATGGGCTGGCCGGTGATCTCGGCGATGAGAGCGAAGTCTTTGTCGACATGGAGCAGGGTGTGGCCGAGAGCTTCGGCAGTCGCAGCGACGATGAGGTCTGGTACTGATGGTGCACGGTGGTGGCCGTGGCGCAGCAATTTCATCTGAATGTCGATAGCGCGATGCTCTACTGCCGGGGTTGCGTAGACTGGGACGAGAAACGACAACAGCCCGCGAAGCAGCCTTTCGGCTTCCGCAGCTGAGGGAAATGAGTAACCGATTTCCAGTCTGGTGACGGTGCAAATATGAACGAGTCCGTGTTCGATTCGCGATGCCCACAGTTGGGCATCGCCAGTTTCGTCCAGCCTTGCGTATGCTGATTTATCGATCAACCAGGTTTGCTTGGCTGTCATGACCACATCTGCGCGACGAAAGAGGTATCAAGCAGGCACTTGCTGGCAGCAGCAGCTTCGTTTAACATCTCCAAGGCGAGCTGGTGCCTTGGGGGAGTCAATTCGGTCAAGCGGTCAACTAGATAGCTGTTACGGCTGATTCCTACGTTTTTTGCTTCCCGATCCAGTCGGTTCACCACTTCGCCAGGAATATCTCTGATCAGAATGTCCATCAATGCCTCCTGTGATATCGCCTAGATTGGCTATGATAGCAGTGCAGAGCTTTCTACTATGACTCCTCTCGCAAAGAAAGAGTGACGTGCACCTGAAAAGTGGAGAGAATGCGCGGTTTCTGGCACAATTGGAAAGACCTGTGTTCTGGTGCCCTCTCATCACCTGGAATGCAGCACCAATGAGAAGGCGATCTGTTCCCCACAATAGGTTGCTGTCTCGCCCGTACGTGTCTGGTAACTTGCCAGACCAATCCAATAGGAGAAACCACACTCGTGGCTGTCAAGATTCGTCTTAAGCGGCTCGGCAAGATCCGCACGCCTCATTACCGCATCGTCGTCATGGATTCCCGCACCAAGCGGGATGGCCGAGCAATTGAAGAAATCGGGATTTATCATCCCAAGAACGATCCGTCGGTTATTCAAATAAAATCAGAACGCGCCCAGTACTGGCTTTCGGTGGGCGCTCAGCCGACTGACGCAGTAATCGCCTTGCTGAAACGCACCGGCGACTGGCAACAATTCTCCGGCGACGACTCGCCGGCGGGAGTCAATCCGCAAAAAGCCCGCAAAGACAAAGTGGAGTTGTTCAATTTGGCACTTGCGGAAGCTGACGCTGAGCCGACGACTGCCGCGATTTCCAAGTCCAAGAAGCAGCAGGCTGCCGCTGAAGCCGCCGAAGCTGAGGTGGAGCCAGCAGAAGCCGCTCCCGAAGCGCAAGCTCCAGCAGAGTCTGAAGCTCCAGCCACGCCAGAAGTTGTCGAAACCCCTAATGCCGAAGCCGAAGTAGCTACCCCTGCCGAAACCGCTGCTGACGAGGCTTAAGAAGTATGCTCACCGAAGCCTTAGAACATTTGGTACGCGGACTTGTCTCTTATCCAGATGATGTCCGGGTAAGAGACTTGAACCGACCCAGAGGCCGCATCCTTGAAGTCAGAGTGAATCCCGAAGACGTTGGCAAAGTTATCGGGCGCCAAGGTCGCACCGCCAGCGCGTTGCGAACGGTGATTGACGCGCTCAGCGGCGGAGAACAGGTACGGGTTGATTTTGTCGACGTGGATCGAAAACCACATCGGCGTTGACCTAGTGCCAACGCAGTAAACCGGTGCGGCATGAAAGCTCAGCAAGTTCTTGTTGGCGTGATAGGAAAAGCACTTGGGGTGCGCGGGGAAGTTTGGGTTCGAGTTCACACCGATTTCCCGCAACTGCGCTTTGCAAAAGGTCAAAAACTCAACTTGCGTGGCGCTGCTAACCCGACGCAACCGGCCGCTTCGACTGGTGAGCATGAGTTAGTGGTGCGGACTTTCCGCAAGCATTCAGGAGCCATGGTCGTCAGCTTTACGGGAATAGCTGATCGCAACACGGCGCAGGCGTTGCAGGGCGGTGAACTTTGGGTCGAGTTGACTGATTTCACAGATTTGGCGGTTGCCGACGAATTCCACGATCTGCAATTGATTGGACTGGATGCTGTTGATGATTCCCATACGTTGTTGGGGTCTGTGGAACGTGTTGAGCACCTGCTGGCTCAAGACATCTTGATCGTCGCTACGCCGTCAGGGGAACGTATGGTGCCATTTGTGAAGTTTCTAGTTCCTGAGGTGAACCTGGCACAGGGATATGTGATGATCAATCCCATTCCGGGGCTGCTTTCCGATGTCGAAATGTAACACCCCTTGTCGTAATGAACACAACTGTGCAAATCCAACAACTAACTGTGCAGATTGTCAGCGGGAGGTTTGATGCAAATTGATGTGGTAACGATCTTCGGCGAATACTTTTCCCCGTTATCGCTTTCGTTGGTGGGAAAGGCCATCGAGTCGGGCGTTGTGCAACTTGCAGTACATGACCTGCGGACGTGGACACATGATCGGCACCGCAGCGTAGACGATGCTCCATACGGCGGCGGCGCAGGTATGGTGATGAAGCCCGAGCCTTGGGGGGAGGCTTTGGACGCGCTGTCGTTTGAAAGCGATACTCCGCCGGTACTCATCGTTCCTACTCCATCCGGACGCCGGTTCACACAGCGTATGGCGCAAGAGTTTGCGAATCAGTCGCGGCTCATTTTCGCTTGCGGTCGATATGAGGGAATAGACCAAAGAGTTGTGGAGTACGCCAAGACCAACTTTCAAGTTCACGAAGTTAGCTTGGGCGACTATGTGCTCAGCGGTGGGGAGGTGGCCGCCATTGCGATTATTGAAGCCGTGGCTCGGCTACTGCCTGGGGTGCTGGGCAACCCTGAGTCGCTGTTAGAGGAGTCACACGCCGAAGGGCTTTCCGAAATGTTGGAATATCCGGTATACACCAGGCCTGCCACCTGGCGCGGCTTAGATGTTCCCCAGGTGTTGCTGTCAGGCAACCATGCCGAAATCAGCCAGTGGCGTCACGAGCAAGCCCGCCAAAGAACCTCTCGGCGCGGCTCTTAACTCGTTGTCCCTGCTCTATCGACTGTGAGAACGCTCACTCCTCCTGCTGATTGAGTCCGATCTTTGATCGGTGTATCCACAGAAATCGCGCATGCTGGTTGAGTGCTAGCTGCCAAGCTAGCGTATCGAAACCAGGGTCGGTGTATCGAAACCCAAAGGTGATTGAATCCATAACCGACTGCGATTGGTTGCTGTTTTATTACTGAATGCGATGGATCCCGCGACTAGCGCGCGGGATGACGAAAAAGGGGGTTTTCCCCAATTTGTCATGCTGCACGCTGCGACTGCGCGCAGTGCAGGCTTAGTTGCAGCATCCATAACCCAAATGAAAGCGGGAGCCCGCAGAATGACAAAAAAGTAGCGGTTCTGCATAGTAATTTCGACAAGAAAAATCCCCAAAGAAGTCATCACTGCGACGCTGCCTCTTATCGTGGGCAGCCCGCAGCGCAGGCTCTGCGTGCAGCGCAGGCTCCGTGCAGTGCGCAGCAGTAGCCGCGTGCTAGAAAGGTGCTACCCCTTTATTGTCATGCTGCACTTCAGTTGCAGCATCCATAACTCGAATGAAAATCCCCAAAGAAGTCATTTTGTTATAGAAGCGCTTGCGAGACCGCCGCCGTCCGGTTTGGAAGACTGATCTGCGCGTTGCGCAACTGCCTAACGACGAGGCTGAAAAAAGAAATTGGCTACAGACTGGCTCAAAATGCTAGCAGTTGTCGGTTAAGTTCGTTAAGGTTGGCCTGTGGTAACGACTCTTACTCCACATCAGCGCGCGTTTCGGTCAACCGTCGCCCTGAAAGCCTTGATGGCACTAACGGGCTTGATCTTGATTGCGTTCTTGCTGATGCACTGTTTTGGAAACTTAAAACTGCTGATTTCTGCCGAGGAATTCAACCACTATGCCCATTGGTTGAAGGGTGAAGGCGATGCCGGTGGAATGCTTGAACCGCTCATCCCGCATGGTTGGTTCATATGGATTTTCCGGGTGTTTATGTTGGCTGCGGCCGTGCTTCACATCCTGGCTGCGGTGGTTCTGTGGCGACGGGCATACAACGCCACCCCATCGAACTATGAAGCCCGCAAGAAGCTCGCACAAACCTATGCGGCTCGTACCCAGCGTTTGGGAGGGGTCATCTTGGGTGCGCTGTTGCTGTGGCATCTGCTGCAATTCACGGTGATTCCGGCACAAATGGCAGGTCAGGCTGGTGAACCGAGCAGCTATGTGATCTTCGCATTCGGGCAGTGGTATTACGTCTTGTGCTATGCGGTGTTTATGGGGCTGGTCTGCTTGCACGTGCGGCATGGGTTCTGGAGCGCATTCACTACGCTCGGCGTAAACACCTCAAAACGTGCTGAGAAGGTCTTGAACGTGCTGGCATACCTAATCGCCGCACTGCTGTTTATTGGATTCATGGCTATGCCACTTGCCGTATTAGGAGGGATCGTCTCATGAGTGCCACCACAACTTCTTTCTATCGAGTCGGGAAAGACATTTCCGATTCGGTGGCCGATACTTCACTTCCGGTCGAGGAAATATGGGCAGATCGAAAGTTCAAAGCCAAGCTGGTCAATCCCTCAAACCGGCGCAAACTGACGGTAATCATCGTCGGAACCGGTCTGGCAGGCGGAGCCGCAGCGGCATCGCTGGGTGAAGCCGGATACAACGTCGAGAACTTCTGCTACCAAGATTCACCGCGTCGGGCGCACTCCATTGCCGCCCAAGGTGGAATCAACGCTGCCAAAAACTACCGCAACGACAACGATTCGGTGCATAGACTGTTCTATGACACCGTAAAGGGTGGCGATTACAGGTCGCGTGAAACCAACGTACACCGGTTAGCTGAAGTCAGCGCGAACATCATCGATCAGTGCGTCGCCCAAGGCGTACCGTTTGCCCGCGACTACGGTGGGCTGCTCGATACCCGCTCATTTGGCGGGGTGCAGGTGCAGCGCACCTTCTACGCTCGCGGCCAAACTGGCCAGCAGTTGTTGATCGGCGCTTACCAGGCGTTAGAGCGTCAGGTTGAGGCGGGTACTGTGAACATGCACACCCGTCACGAAATGCTGGAATTGATTGTTGTGGGCGGCCGCGCGCGTGGGATTGTCACTCGTGACATGGTGAGCGGGGCGATCAAGTCCTGGATCGGTGATGCAGTCGTACTGGCCACCGGCGGTTACGGCAACGTCTTCTTCCTCTCTACCAACGCTATGGGCTGTAACAACACCGCCAACATGCGGGCGCACCGCAAAGGCGCCTATTTCGGGAACCCGTGCTATACCCAAATCCATCCGACCTGCATTCCGGTGCATGGCGATACCCAATCCAAGCTGACTCTGATGTCAGAGTCGCTGCGAAACGACGGCAGGATTTGGGTTCCGAAAGATCCAGCAGACGCGACGAAGGATCCAAGACAAATACCCGAGGAAGACCGCGACTACTATCTGGAGCGTATCTATCCATCCTTCGGGAACTTGGTTCCGCGCGACATCGCTTCGCGGCAAGCCAAGTATCGCTGCGATGAAGGGCTGGGTGTCGGACCGGCGGTAGCTGAGATCGACCCTGACGGGACAGAACGCCAAGTCCGGCGCGGAGTTTATCTGGACTTCACCGATGCTATTGCGCGTATGGGCAAGGCTGCGGTTGCATCCAAATACGGCAACCTGTTTGACATGTATGCCCAGATCACCGGTGAGAATCCCTACGAGACTCCAATGCGTATCTATCCTGCGGTGCATTACACGATGGGCGGACTGTGGGTCGATTACGATCTGTCGAGCAACATCCCAGGGCTGTACGTCGTGGGTGAGGCGAACTTCTCCGACCACGGTGCGAACCGGCTGGGCGCTTCGGCGTTGATGCAGGGCTTGGGAGACGGCTACTTCGTCTTGCCAAATACGATCAACGACTATCTCGCCGACGCTTTGAGCTTCCCGAAAGTGGATGCGAGCTCGCCAGAGGTTGTTGAAGCAGAACAGGGTGTGCAGCAGCGGATTTCCGATCTGCTCGCAGTGCAAGGTACGCGTACCGTCGATTCTTTCCACAAGGAACTCGGTTCGATCATGTGGGAATACTGCGGCATGGAACGTACGCAAGCAGGTTTAATCGAGGCTATCGGAAAGATCAGGGCGCTGCGCCAGCAGTTCTGGAGTGACGTTAAAGTCACCGGTGTCAACGAGGACTTCAACCAAACTCTCGAACGTGCCGGACGAGTCGTTGATTTCTTCGATCTGGGTGAACTGATGTGTATCGACGCGCTACATCGCCGGGAATCATGCGGCGGTCATTTCCGTGCCGAATCGCAGACCCCCGACGGTGAAGCCTTACGCGATGACGAAAACTTCTTATATGTCGGTGCGTGGGAATTCGGCGGTGATGGCCAGACACCAATCTTGCATAAGGAACCCCTGATTTATAAGGCTATTGAACTGAAGCAGAGGAGCTACAAGTGAGCGAAAATCTGATGAGTCTTACACTGCGGATTTGGCGCCAACCAAACGCGGCGACAGCTGGAAAAATCAGCGAGTACAAGTTGGCCGGGGTATCTTCAGACATGTCGTTTTTGGAAATGCTCGACATGCTCAATGAGGAACTGACCGTCAAAGGCGAAGAGCCGGTAGCTTTCGACTACGACTGCCGTGAAGGGATTTGCGGCATGTGCGGCATCGTGATCAATGGGGTGCCGCATGGCCGCGGCAATTCGGCGGTAGCTACGACGACCTGCCAGTTGCATATGCGTAACTTCAAAGACGGCGATGTGATCACTATTGAGCCGTGGCGAGCGACTCCGTTCCCGATTATTAAAGACCTAGTGGTTGATCGGCGAGCCTTTGACAAGATCATTGCTTCCGGTGGGTATATCTCGGTGAACACTGGCGCTGCACCCGAAGCGCACGCGAACGCTGTCAGCAAACTGAAGGCAGATAGAGCTTTTGATGCGGCGACCTGTGTTGGCTGTGGGGCTTGTGTGGCGGCCTGTCCTAACCATTCAGGAATGCTCTTTGTGGCGGCAAAGATCACCCATCTTGCGATGCTGCCGCAGGGACAGCCCGAGCGTCCACTACGCATCAAGACGATGATCGGCACCCATGACGAACTGGGATTTGCTGGCTGTCAAAATGCTGGAGAATGTGCTGCGGTGTGTCCCAAGGAGATACCGCTGGACACTATCGCGCAGTTGAATCGTGATTTGATCGCATCGTTGTTCAACAGAGCTGGTAAGTCCACTGCCGCCGAGTAAGGTATGCCAGACTTCGGTGGAGTTTGGATAGCCTAACTAACGAAAAGTCGGTTAGGTGTGCTCAGCTAAAATGAAAGTATCTTGAACTCCAGTGATAGGTAGGTCTGCTAGATGGCTCCAATTCGCTCAGTGACCTGGGATCGTTTCTCGTTGCTTTGGTGCATTTGTGGGTTCTTTGCTGCCGCGATGGGCTTAGTAGCTCTGATCGTCTATGGATGGCCTGCTTTGGTCTTCAACACCCAAATTAGTGGGGTAATGCTTCCTTCAGGAATCTTTGCGATCCTTCTAGGGTCGTTCGCATTGACGTATGCGCGAGTTTCTAAGTGGAGTTTAGTCTTTAATGATCTGGGCATTGAAGGAGTTTTACGCGACGAGTGCCTGGATTTTTCCCAGATCACAAAATGGGAATTTGTTAAAGGAATATTGGTGTTGTGGCCTATCGCTGGGGCGATTCCAGCACCCCGCTTTTTGAAACCCTTCCGTTTTGGCGTGCCCGCAGGTGCGGTGTGGGTTGCAGTTGAGGCGAACAAGGTTTCGGAAATTGCTGTGCTCTTGGCGGAAAAGATTCCACTAGAATCTGATACTCCTACGCTACCAGCGCGGGTAGGGTGGTTTTGAGGCCGACACCTCACCATTCGCTGTCAGAGAAAGCTACAAAACCAACAAGAAGCGGTGCGATTACCTCTCAAGGAGCGAATGGCACTAACATTGTCAGTTGCGTGTCGCGGCATCCTGCCACAGGGGGTTATTGCTGCGGAAGTTGAACAAAAAACGAAGCGTCCTGTGGCGCTGGCTAGGAATGAATGATGAGCAACCTGGTTGATCAGGTCTCCAAAGACGCATTACGTGACGACTATCCCGACTTCCGTCCTGGGGATTCAGTTCGAGTACACGTCCGAGTAATTGAAGGTACTCGTTCCCGAATTCAGGTATTTGCGGGAGCCTGCATTTCGCGTACCGGAGCTGGAATAGCTGAGACTTTTACGGTTCGTAAAGTGTCCTTCGGGCAAGGGATTGAGCGGACTTTCCCGCTTCATTCACCGATCATCGAAAAGATCGAAGTTGAACGTCGCGGCGACGTGAGAAGGGCAAAGTTGTACTACTTGCGTGGTTTACGCGGCAGGGCTGCCAAAATCAAGGAGAAGCGCAGCTAATAGCTGTAAGATTCAGGTAAAAGCCCTTAATAAGAAATGTGGTGAAAATTGAGTCAGGATCAATTTGGTCACCTATTCTTGCCTGGCAAGCCGGAAGGTTCCCAACCTGTAGTTAGCGAAATCGATTCGCTACCAAATGACATTTGGAGCGTTCCCGAGAACAAGCCAGCACTCAACGAAGACTATTTTATGGTGCCAGCGCAGCAGCCTGGACGCAATGAGCCCCTCGTGGCCTTGGATCCTGCTTTCACGGCTGGGGTGCAGCCAAATGACACTGCCCAAACTGAAACTAAGCCAACCGATGCTGCCGTTGAGACCAAGAAAGCTAAGAAAGAGAAAAGCAGCACGAAGGAGCCAAAACCACCGCGGACTACAGCGCAGGTCATTGGGTCTTGGGTGCGTGAGATTCTCATCGTGATTGTGGGCGCATTAATTGCATCAACATTGTTGCGGATGTTTGTTATTCAGTTGTACCAGATTCCGTCAGGGTCAATGGAGGACTTAGTAACCGTCGGTGACAGGGTAGCGATTCAGAAAGTCCTGGGTTTTAGTCGCGGCGATGTCGTAGTTTTCCAAGATACTCAAAACTGGCTGTTTGAAGAACCGAAAGAATACGATTGGTGGCATCAAGCCCTGATCTTTGTTGGATTAGCTCCCGATGAGAGTGTCGGTTTTCTGATAAAACGCGTTCTTGGAATGCCTGGAGATCACGTTGTCTGCTGCAACGAGCGAGGTAAAATCACCATTAACGGTGCAGAGTTGGAAGAAGATTATCTTTTCCAAGACCCAGTGACCGGAGAATTGGCTGCCCCTTCGCTGAGTACTTTCGATGTTGTGGTGCCCGCTGGTCACGTATACGTCTTAGGGGATCATCGCAATTCGTCATACGATTCAAGGTGTCATCTCTTGGATCCTACAAACGGTGGCCCGTCTGGAATGAATGGGTTTGTTCCGACTGAAAATATCGTCGGCACTGCGATAGCTAGGGTTTATCCGTTCTCGCGTTTTATGGGAATCTCAACGCCAGCGGTGTACGAAACCATCCCAGATGCTACCGGTGACCCTCCTGCGGCTCCGGTGATCAACGGCGCTATTCAGCCCTGCGTCAATAGATGAACAGCTACGAGCGTGAGCTTGAATATGCCGGTTTTTCGGTAATAGCCGGAGCAGATGAAGCTGGACGTGGAGCTTGCGCTGGCCCTTTAGTGGCTGCGGCAGTCGTCTGGAAAGAGTGTGGCGTCGCGGCGATAGACGATTCTAAGAAGCTGACTCCTGCTGCGAGAGCTAAGTCGTTTGAGCTGATAACTGCAAATGCTGACGATTGGGCTTGCGTGTCGATACCTGCTCCAGAATGTGATCGGCTTGGCATCCAAACCGCAAATATTTCGGCATTGCGACGGGCGCTGCTCAAGTTGCGTAAGACTCCAGATTTCGCCTTG